>JAQYVF010000158.1 GCA_030145625.1 Desulfocapsa sp.
CGATTGCATGAGACAATGTCTGAAAAAAAACGACGATGTGAGCTTGGGTCATATATTGATACGAAAATTATTTTTGATTCAGCACTCATTCAGCCCTATACCTTTGCCGACGGAAGTAATATCTGGCGTTATAATCTCCTTGTAAGCGATCAGGGCTTCAAAGATAATTTGATAACCAAGTTACTCGAGGCCAAGATGCCGGTAAGTATTTGGTACCCTCCCATCAACAAATTATTCAGTAAGGAATTCCCTCCCAAGGTTAAGGAGTTTTCCAGAAAAATTGTTAATCTGGATTTTACTAAAATGGATCGTACTGCAATTGCAGCTTTTATTGCATTGGTCAACACACAGGTTCGGGCAGCGCATTGAATACACTTTTTCTTACCGGTATGTCACGGTCCGGGACGACACTTCTAGATAAGCTGTTGAGCTGTCATCCTGACGTACATATCCTGTCTCAGCCCTTTCCTTACTTATTTATTGATGCGTTAAAAAAGTTTTTACAGGCTCAAGGCATCGATAAATATTATGTGATGAACGATGAGATCAAAAGTTGCCTCTATCAACCGGAGAGGTTTGAACAATATCTTACGCATTACAGAGTCACTGCAGCTGAAATCAGAGATCGTTTTGCGGCCATGCAAAACTATTCAGGGCAATATACTAAACCTTCCCGGTGCTTGGTAAATTCCAATCGAAAAATATCATCTTTTTATCAACTTTATGAAGAAGCTCTCTCCTTGTTTGATATGGATAACAGGTTACAATATGTCGGTTCTAAAGAGACCGTTTGTGAAGCCTTTATTCCTTATTTTTGCCGCCGTGGGGTCAAGACTATTTTGATCGTCAGGGATCCCCGTGATGTTCTGGCTTCGATGAATTATGCCATGGGATCCAAATATGCTGGAACTAAGAAACCTGCATTGTTTGTTTTACGTACGTGGAGAAAGAGTTTTGAATACCTTTATCGTCTGAAGGAGGAGGGTGATTTTCTTTTTATATGCTATGAGGATCTGGTACGCGCAACCGATATTACATTGAAAAAAATAACTGAATTTCTAGGGATTACTCCTTTTGAATTGAGGCGATTTGAGCACGATATAATCGATCAAAATGGGGAAAAATGGCAGGCCAATTCTTCATTTTACGAACAGAGAAGTGGCATTTCTTCTGATTCGATCAATATCTATCAAACCCATTTGACACGTCAGGAAATTGAATATGTGGATGTCATCTGTGGCAAAGAAATGCTCTGGTTGGGCTATAATCCGGGAAAGGTATCTGACCCCGAACGTGTCATCCGAAGCTATAGAGATTATGATGTCGTAACTTCGCATGAAGTGGGTGCGGATTACAGCTGTAAACATGAGAGTGTTGAAAATGAAGTCGAATGGTTGCATGCCAGACTTTGAAATATAATAAGGATTGTTAAATGGTAAGCGATTCACCTATGCCCGATGCGATTATGGCCGGTATGTCCAGAGCCGGTACGACTTTTATGTACCACTATCTTCAGAAGCATCCTGATATCTTTATACCTACGCGCAAGGAAGTCTGTTTTTTTGCCCACCATTTTGGACGTGGTGCAGGGTGGTATTCCAACTTTTATAAAGAGAAAAAAGGAGAACAGAAAACACTGGATATCTGTGGTCTCTACTTTTCAACACCTGAATCATTAGAGAGGATTTATCAGTTTAATCCAGATATTAAGATCATTCTGAGTGTTCGGAATCCCTTTGAATGGATATGTTCCTTGTATGAGCAATATTCTGGGATATTTGATGTCCTACCGTTTAAAGAGTTTCTTAAAGGGTGCAATGTCGAGCGTGAAGGGGAGACCCAATATATTGATTTTAATAATCAGGTCATCAGCAAAAGCATCGAAAATTACCTGAGACGTTTTAAGGGTAATGTTCTAATTTACGATTTTTCTTACTTTCAAGAAGATCCGCTGGTCGTTCTAAATGAAATAGAATCCTTCCTCGGAGTTCCTCGGTTTTTTAATGAAACGAATTTTCAAAATCGCAAGATCAATGCCCGCGGTCGAAAAAGAATATCCTGGTTCGCTAAATTACTTCATGTCAAAGGCGTTGTTGATCTTATTTTGAAGCTCTTTCCTCGCAGATTAATTCTGGCAATCCGGGAAAAGCTGGATCAAAATGCTGTAAAAAACCTTGATACCAAGCCAACAAAGGCTAGAGAGTTTACACTAGAGGAAAAGGCTCTTGTTCAGGAGATTTTTCAAGCTGATCATGACTATATTAGGCAACTGTTTGAAAATGAGAGAATATTTGTTGTCTAACCTTAGTGTGTTGCTCAAGCTATTGGTGGGGATTTCCTTGACCGGACTGCTGTTTTATTTTGTTGACTTGAAGCAAATGGTAATACACATGCGTGTGCTAAACTGGCAGGCATTGATACTTGTTTTTCTCACTTCTTTTTTGTTGATGCTGATGCAGACTTTACGGCTTCATCTTTTGATTAAGCATTATATTCCCAGGTATTTTAATACCTTTCGATTAACATTGATCGGGCAATTCTTTAGTAACTTTCTCCCTGGAAGTGTTAGTGGCGATGTGTATAAAATATATTTTCTTAATAAACAATGTGCATCACTGACTTCTGCTGTCACCCTTGTCGCTTTTGACAGAATAATTGGTCTTCTGCTTGTTTTATTTTTTGGAGGAGTATACTTTCTTTATTTTTCCTCCGGCCAAGTGGATATTGCTTTTGATACATCAAAAACTTTGAACATTTTACTCTTATTCATAGCTGTTATTTTGATTGGGTTGAGTATCTATAAAACTAGTGCACGTGTTCAATCTAAGTGGGATCGAATGATTGCCAATTTAAAAATTGAGTGTAAACAGTTTTGCTTTTCTGAAGTTCTGTTTTTTCTAATGGTCGCTGTGGGGGCCTATTTTGTCCGGTTGCTGAAATTTTTTGTTCTCATCTGGGCTTTTGGGCAATCATTGCCAGCTGTGGATCTTTTATTGCTGGTGCTTATTATTCAACTTGCTGGAATGCTCCCTCTTTCGGTTGGCGGTTTGGGACTTGTCGAGGGATCGCTTGTTTTTGGCTTGAGCTTGTTTGCCATAGCACCGGATATTGGCCTTGCTATTGCTCTTGTCAATCGCTTCATCGTATGGCTTTTCTCCCTCTTGGGTGGACTTTGTTGGCTGACAATAAAAAAGCAACAAAGGACGGAGATTATATGATCCCTTTTAATCAACCATCACGTACTGGTGATGAGGAAAAGTACGTGCTTGATGCCTTGCGGAGTCAACGAATCTCCGGAGAAGGCCAGTATGCGCAAAAATGTCATAAATGGTTTCAAAAACATCTTGGATGTCATAAAGCACTCTTGACGCCTTCATGTACCCATGCGCTGGAGATGGCTGCTCTCTTGATCAATATACAGCCAGGCGATGAAGTGATTATGCCCAGCTACACCTTTGTTTCAACCGCTAATGCCTTTGTTTTACGTGGTGCAACCATCGTTTTTGTCGATATTCGACCTGATACCATGAACATGGATGAGAAGCTCATTGAGTTGGCTATTACCGCAAAAACAAAAGCGATAGTGCCTGTTCACTATGCCGGTGTTGCCTGTGAGATGGAGTTAATTATGGGTATTGCCGAGAAAAATAATCTTTTTGTTATTGAAGATGCCGCGCAAGGGATGATGGCAACCTATAAGAAGAGGCCGCTGGGCACTATTGGCCATCTGGGGGCGTATAGTTTCCATGAAACAAAGAACTATACCAGCGGCGGAGAAGGTGGGTTGTTAATCGTTAACGATGAACGGTTTGTTCAACGGGCTGAGTTCATTAGGGAGAAAGGGACCAATCGGAGTCAATTTTTTCGTGGAATGCTTGATAAATACAGTTGGGTCGATATAGGAAGCAGTTACTTGCCAAGTGATTTGCAGGCAGCGTATCTTTGGGCGCAACTAGAGCATGCAGACGAGATCAATATCCAACGACTTAGGAGTTGGGCTGCTTATTATAAGGAATTATTGCCGTTGCAGCGAGAAGGATGTATCACTCTTCCAGCGATTCCTGATGATATTGAATATAATGGGCACATGTTCTATATCAAGGCTGCCACCGATCACCAGCAGCGAGAGCTTATTGCCTATCTCAAGGTCCATGATATTCAGGCTGTTTTTCATTACATCCCTTTGCACAGTAGTGTCGCTGGCAGGAAGCATGGACGATTCAATGGCCAAGATCAGTTTACAACTGTAGAGTCCAGGCGTCTGGTTCGCTTACCCATGTACTATAATATCAGTATTGAAGATATTCGAACCGTAACGAAAACGATCTACCGCTTTTTTGATAAATAATTCAATTGATGAGTTAGCGGCATATTTTCTGCTGAAATTAAGATGAATAGTTTTTGTGTAATGTGCATATGTTCATGGATTCACTTGTCCTGAGTAAATTGAAAACGTAATGATTTTAAAAATACCACAAGTAAAAATAATTATATTATATTTCATTTTGTATGCTAGTTTAAATATGTATGTATATCATATTGATTTTATAGCTACAATTAAAGGTGTTTTATTTGTTTTATTGTTATGTGTTCTTGGCGGAAAAATTCTATTTAAATTAGTTGCTCAAGAATTAGGTGTATATGCACTCATGACAGCTGGATTTGTTCTAAGCATGAGTGTGATATTTTTTGTTACTTTTGTCTTGTTTCATTTTATCCAGAATGGATTGAGTTACGAATCTATATTTTATAGTTCTATTGTTGTTTTAATTCTACTCTCTTTTTTCATTCGTCGAAAAGAAAGTAGAGAGTATATTTTGTTTTTATCAAGAAGAGAAAGTAATGACTCTTTGTATGCTATAGTATTTCTATTACTTTATTCTTTTGTGTATGCTGTAGTTTTTTACTATGGAAAAGCAAACGTACTCTCTAATTTGGAGTTTGGAATAAATATTGGTGATTGGGCAAATCAAACTGATCTCTATGCACATTTCTCAAGAAATATAGATCCTATTTTAATGGGATTGCCCTTGGAAAAACTAAAGCATATGCTTAATCATTTCACCGGGTTGAACTTTGCTTTTTGGAGTTTTGATACACTTACATTAGCAACCTCCATCGTTGCGTTAAAAATGTTGTTGCCATTTTTTATATTCACAATTCTTGTCTGGTTAAATCTTTTTTATAAATTTACTTTTGAAATTGACAATGCCTTTGTGTGGACTTTGTTAACGCCTTTGTTTGCTCCAATTACTTTTAATATAATCAGTTATAATCCTTTTAATTCTAGGTTTGGTTTTCTTTCTTGGACTACTATGTACCATAGTGATACGCAATTATTGGTTGTGGCGCCTGTTCTAATTGCATTATTCTTTTTATTTCAATCTCTTAAGAGAGATGATGCGACGTCGTTTACATTGTTTAGTGTGTTTTTGTTTCTTTCTTTCTTTATTAAACCGTCTGGATATACAGTTATTTTTCCCAGCGTATTATTGGTACTATTAGTTTTTAGAAAATATTATTCAGCAGGATATATATTAGGAGTGATTATTTTGTTGATTCCTCCAATATATTGGAAGTTATACAGTATCTCAATGGGAATAATTACAAATGCAAATATGATAAAATTTAAGTTTGCTTTCTTGGAGACAAAAATTAAATCACTACAGAAGTTATACGAATATGGAGATTTATCATTTTATTATTCAGTTTCAATAATACTTGTTTCATCATTTTTATTTATGATTCCAACTCTTATTCATTTGTTAAAGAGGAAATCACTTACTGTTGAACCTGTTAATTTATTTATTATTTTCCTGACTATATTTGGAGTTGTGCCTACAGTATTGTTTAATAGTAATAATTCTAATATGGGTTGGTTGGCAGTAATAAGTATAATGGTTGTACTCCCTGCCATAATACGCTATGCCCAAGTGCAGTTTGACCGAGCATGGAAATCTGTTTTTTATTTTATAATGTTTTTACATTTATACAGTGGCTTTAAGTTTGGATGGTATTTTGTTAAGTTTTGTTGAATTTATGTAGTGTTTTAGTAGGTTACATGTGAGTTGATTGTTTTTTTTGTTGGGCACATCACTTTTTTTGTGCGTAATTTATTTGATGGCTGTGATGACAGTACGACCATAATGCCAGGGGATAGAAAATGGCGGTCTGAGGAGTTGGACAGAGGAGAATCCTTGGCTAGTAACTCGTTGCGTAATATCTTTGCCGTAATCTCTAAATACCAGTACAGGGTTATGGTTGCGTATGGGGTCTCCGTGGTACTGGGGTGGGAGAAGGTGTTTGATTTGCTGGTTATGGTCAAGTTGTGCTCTTTCAACAGTGTCAGGTGAATGAAAGAG
>JAQYVF010000090.1 GCA_030145625.1 Desulfocapsa sp.
CAGTTGACCAGTGTTCGGGAGATCAAGAAAAAACAGATTGAAAACTTTTTCCATCAGAGCAAAAGCGATATGAACGTCTTGATGGAGACCGTCAATACTCTGCAAGAAGAAGCTTTTAAAAAGCTTGAGGCGCAGCATGACCTCAAAACCGTAATGCTTAAAGACTACTTTAATAAGGCATTACTCGACATGGAGATGTTCGCCCGCAGCCTGGATGCGGTGAATCTTTATGATAATCTTGTCAAATATCATAAGGATACCTTTGTCACGGCTGACGGACCTTATGACGTTACTACCCCTGAATACCAGCAACTCTGGCAGGAGTTTGGTCACAACGTCACTCAGTTCCGAAAAGATGCCAATTATTCAGACATCTTAATGGTATGTGCCGCCCATGGACATGTTATGTACAGCGCAGCCAAAGAGGCTGATCTTGGAACAAATATACACACAGGTCCTTACAAAGAATCCGGTCTTGCCAAAATTTGGAAAAAAACAATTAACTCTCAAACTGTTTCGATGATTGATTTTGAACCCTATGGGCCAAGTAATGATGCTCCGGCTGCTTTTGTAGGCGTTCCGATGTACAATGGAGAAAAATTGCGTGGAATTATGGTCGTACAACTCTCAAGTAATAAGATCAACGATATCATGTCAACCCGGGCAGGTCTTGGTGAAACTGGTGAAACCTACCTGGTTGGACCTGACAACCTGATGCGCTCAGACTCTTATCTCGATCCCGTCAATCGCAGCGTCAAAAGTTCTTTTGCTAATCCTGCCAAGGGTAAAGTGGATACCGAGGCAGTCAAATGGGCATTTGCCGGTGAAGACAAAGCTGATGTTGCCAAAACGTACAGTAATAATCCGGTTCTTGTCGTAGCAGCCCCTTTTAAAATTCTTGATATTACCTGGGCAATTGTTGCTGAGATAGATATAGCCGAAGCATTCAGCCCTGTTGATAATAATGGGAAGGAATACTATGCAAAATTTATTGAGGCCTACGGTTATTATGATCTTTTCCTGATGAATCCAGATGGCTACTGCTTTTATACGGCAGCAAAAGAAGCAGATTACCAGACTAATTTTCAAAATGGAAAATATGCCGACACCAACATGGGCACACTCTTTCGCAAAGTCATGGAAAGTAAATCCTACGAGATCGTTGACTTTGCGTCCTATGCTCCAAGTAACAATGAACCGGCAGCCTTTATCGCTCAACCTCTTGTACATGAAGGTGACGTAGAGATGATAGTCGCTTTGAAACTGCCCCTCGATAAAATCAACTCCATCATGCAGCAACGTGAAGGTATGGGGGAAAGCGGCGAAAGTTATCTCGTTGGCCCGGACAATTTAATGCGCTCCGATTCGATGGAAGGCTTGACCCACACTGTCAAAGCTTCATTTGCCAATCCAGAGAAGGGCAAAGATACCACAGATGTCAGCAATGCTGCTCTTGCCGGTGATTCAGGCAGCAAATTCACCAAAGATTACAATGGAAACCAAATATTAGCAGCGTATAGTCCTATCGATGCCGGTAACCTCAACTGGGCACTGATAGCTAAAATTGATGAAAATGAGGCCCTGGCCCCGGTAAAAGCCATGCACAAGTTGATGAATCTTATCACTCTGGTCAGCAGTCTCATTATCATCGTAGTTGCATTCTTTATGCTGCGGCTTATTATGGCCCCGATAAAAGTGGTAGTCAACAACCTTAGAGAGCTATCTCAGGGAGAGAGCGACCTGACCCAACGTCTGAAGGTGGACTGTCCTGTCTGCTCCGATGTTATAAAATGCAACACCACATCTTGTAAAAGTTACGGAAAAAAAGGCTCATGCTGGGAAATAAGCGGCACCATGTCCTTGACCCCGAGCTGCAATGGGGTAAGAAGCGGTAAAATCACAAACTGTGAGGACTGTAAGGTGTATAAACAGTCCAACTACGATGAACTGCAGGAACTCTCCACCAACTTCAACGGATTTGTTTTCAAACTCCAGCATATGTTCAAAGAGGTAGTGCATGGTGTAGTGACCATTTCTTCTGCAACGACCGAACTGTCGGCAATTTCTGAACAGATGTCCGGAGGTGCCAACAACGTCTCCGACCAGTCAAATTCCGTTGCCACTGCTGCTGAAGAAATGAGCGTCAATATGGACTCCGTTGCCGCAGCCACCGAACAGACGACAACGAATATGAATATTGTAGCCTCAGCAGCAGAAGAAATGACAGCCACCATTGCAGATGTCAACACCAATACATTGCAGGCTAGTAAAGTAACTGCTGAAGCTGTTGAAGAGGCGAAGAGTGCCACAGCCAAGGTCCAGGAACTTGGTCTTGCAGCAAGTGAAATCAGCAAGGTAACCGAGGTAATCACCGACATCTCCGGTCAGACCAACCTACTCGCTCTCAACGCAACCATAGAGGCAGCCCGTGCTGGAGAGGCGGGCAAGGGTTTTGCAGTTGTCGCCAATGAGATCAAAGAACTGGCTAAACAGACGGCAGAGGCAACTGGTCAGATCAAATCCCAGATAGATGACATACAGAATTCTACAGAAGCCACGGTAACACAGATTATACGGATCACCGATGTCATCAATAACGTCAATGATACTGTCAATACCATCACAGGTGCGGTGGGGGAACAGACTGCAGCTACCGATGAGATTGCCACTAACGTGGCCCAGGCAGCTCAGGGTCTTGCCGAAGTAAATGAAAACGTGGCCCAGAGTTCCTCTGTATCAGGTCAGATTGCCCAGGATATCACCATGATCAACCAGTCCTCAACCGAGATGGCAACCTCCAGCAGTGAGGTGCAGAACAACTCAGCTGAACTCTCCGAAACTGCTGAGAAACTCAAAGACATGGTCAGTGGCTTCAAGCTCTAAGAAAACTAAAGCAGAGCGGCAGAGATAATCTGCCGCTCTGTTCCTCATTAGCCGCCAACTCGAAATTAGCCGATTTTATCTCCCTTTATATCCCCTGCAAAGAGCGATTTCCCCCGCTCCATGGCACAGAAATCTCCACACATGGTACAGGTTTTCTGGTTTTCAGGAACCCTTGAACTGCGCACCGCTTCTGCCTTTTCCGGGAACATGAGGAGTTTAAAATGTTCATCCCAGTTTGTATCCCTGCGGCTGATCGCCACCTTTTTTTCCAGTTCTCTCCGTTCAGGATACTTGGCAATATCGCCAATACGTGCTGCCAGCCGCGTTGCCCGGACTCCTTCACGCACATCATCGACGTTTGGCAGGGCCAGGTGCTCAGCAGGCGTAATGTAGCAGATAAGATCTGCTCCGTAGCGTGCTGCACTGGCAGCACCGATAGCAGCGGTAATATGATCATAGCCTGCCCCTGAATCTGCAGGTAACGGCCCAAGCACATAATAGGGTGCCCCTCCGCTCATCTTTTTTTCGAGCATCACATTGCCTTCGATTTCATCCAAAGGAACATGGCCCGGCCCTTCCACCATCATCTGGCAACCCATGTCACGGCCTAATTCCGCCAGTTCGCAGTTAATCACCATCTCTGCCATCTGAGCACGATCATGACTGTCATGGATGGCCCCTGCCCTTATCCCGTTGCCAAGTGAGAGCACCGCATCATACTTTTTCATCAATGCACAGACCCGATCAAACTGTTCATAGAGGGGATTTTCACAGTTGTTGTATTCCATCCACGACACCATAAAGGTGCCGCCCTTTGACACCAATCCGCCATAGCGATACCCCTGTTTCCGCAACCGTTCTATGGAAAACCTGTTGATGCCGCAATGAATAGCCATGAAAGAGATACCGTCACTGAGCTGCCGTTCGATGAGTTCAAAAAGATATTCACTGTCAAGCTTATTGGGGTTGTGATACTTCCGACTTGCCTCGGAAAAAGCCTGGTACAATGGTACATTACCCACCGGCAAAGAACAGCAATCCAGAATCTTCCTTCGTACTTCGTCCAGATTGCCACCCGTGGAAAGCTCCATCAGGGTATCAGCCTTCTCCTCTTCTGCTGTCTGTGCCTTCTGTACTTCAAGCTCCAGATCTTTAATATCTGAGGAGGTGCCAATGGAGGCATTGACCTTGGTACGCAGCCCATACCCAATCCCTACCACCTTCTGCTGCTTTCGGTTAGGGTTAACAGGGATGACGATTCTGCCCTCAGCCACTCGGTCACAAATCCACTGGGCTTCAAGTCCTTCCTGACTGGCCACCTTTGCCATTTCCGCGCTGATAGTACCTTTCCGTGCCAATTCTAACTGTGTTTCCATGATTCTCGTTCTCCTTATGTTTCTCTACCGCCAGGGCATAAAAAAAGTCCGTATTGCAGTTTTCATGCAATACGGACTTGTGCGGACAACTTAATCCTTCTTTTCCAGGCAGGTCTTCTGACTCCGCGGATCAACCTCCGGTCACGCCTTCCCACCCTCTCTTTTAAGTGTCTATCCAGTGATGAGACAGACTCTGTTAAAGATATCGGCAGTGGCTTTCTGTGACCATTGTCCCCGCTTACAGCGTTGGCCCAACGTTACGGATTTGCACCGTATTCCCTTTTCACTACAAACTATGCAGCACCTGAAAAAGTATATAAACAGAGTTTATATACTCAACATTATGTTTTCTGTAAAGGGTACCTTGCACCCATTCCTTGCCAAGGCTTCTTCTCATGGCTATTATAAAATCTGCAGCCTAAAAACTTCATAAATCAACATTTGGCATCCTAACTAACAGCCCTCCATGTTCCCCCTCGACTACCTTAAAACTGTCCCCCACTCCCCCGGCGTCTACCAGATGCTCGACAAACAGTCACGGGTACTCTATGTGGGAAAAGCCAAGGACCTGCAAAAACGACTCACCTCTTACACCCGCTTTGCAGGATCCGATCATAATAAGACCACTGTGATGCTGGCAAAGGTTTGCAAGGTCGACACCCTGCTCACCAACACCGAAAAAGAGGCCTTAATTCTTGAAGCCTCGCTGATCAAGAAGTACAAACCACGCTACAATATCATCCTTCGCGATGACAAGAATTACCCCCTCATCAAAGTCACGATCCAGGAAAAGTGGCCGCGAGTCCATATGACTCGAAGACGAAAAAAAGATGGGGCACGATATTTTGGTCCCTACGCCTCAAGCTCTTCCATGTGGGCAACCCTTCGACTACTGGCAAACCTGTTTTCCTTAAGAAAATGCAAGGGGAGTACGGTGAGGCCGCGAAAACGCCCCTGCCTCAATCTGCAGATGGGCAAATGCCTTGGCCCCTGTGTAGACCTGGCCGATGAAAAAGAGTATCAGAACCAGGTAAAAAAGGTATTAATGGTACTTGAGGGACGCAACAGAAGCCTGCTCAACGAACTCAAAAAAGAGATGGCAACAGCCGCAGATCAACTGCTCTTTGAACACGCAGCAGATCTCCGTGACCAAATCACGGCACTGTCCAACACGCTGGAAAAACAAATTGTTGCCTCAACTCACTTCCGAAATCTCGATGTCTTCGGCTATTGCCGTCAAGGAACATCCATTGGAATCGCCATTCTTTTTGTCCGTGACGGCCTGATTTCCGGAAGCCGCAATTTTTTTCTTTCAGACCCCATGGAAACCGATAACACCATCCTCTCACAAGCATTGAACCAATTTTACGACCCAAACACCATTCCGGCAAAAGAGATTGTACTCCCTTTTATTGTTGATGACACAGCTCTTCTCAGCGAACGTTTTTCAGAACTTTATGGTGCTTCAGTGCAGCTAAAGGTTCCTATGCGTGGAGATCGTGTCCAGTTGTTGCAGATGGCCAATGCCAATGCCGCCCACATATTTGACGAAAAAGAAAAGCAGGAACGTTCCTGGCAAGGTCTCTCTGCCTCCATGGAGAAGCTTCTGCATCTGAATCACAGCCCGGAACGTATCGAATGTCTTGATATTTCCAATACCAGCGGCAAACAGGCAGTAGGCTCACTGGTCTGTTATGAGAAAGGAAGCCCTGCCCAATCGCAGTTCAGACATTACAAGATAAAAAGTGTGCAGGGCCCGGATGATTACGCCATGATGGAAGAAGTCCTGCAAAGACGCCTCAAACGAGGTTTGGAAGAAAACAGTCTTCCTGATCTTTTTGTAGTAGACGGTGGCAAAGGACAACTGGGAGTGGCCATGCGGGTTGCCGAAGAACTTGGAATCCTTGGCGAACTTGACTGGCTCGGCATCGCCAAAGAGAAAGATGCAGAAGGAGAAAAACTCTACAAACCTGGACGTAAAAACCCCATTCTCCTCCATGCGCATAATCCAGTCCTTCTCTATCTCATGCGCATCCGTGACGAATCACACCGCTTCGGAGTGACTTTTCATCGCAAATTACGCAATAAAGCCACCCTTACCTCTACCCTGGATCAAATTCCTGGTATTGGACCAGACCGAAAAAAAAGGTTATTGAAGCAACTGGGGAGTGTTAATCGTATTCGAAAAGCTGAAATCAAAGAACTCTCTTCTGTCCCAGGTATAGGCCCGGAACTGGCATCTGTCATCCATGATCACTTTCAACGGTAGGCCATCTTAAAAAATTTCCTTTTCACCCAATTTCTCACTCTCCAATAATTAAACCAGGAACTTACATGGCCACAGAAGAAGAGATTCTTGCCCGGGTAAAAGCTGGATGCATCTGCAAGGGCATCAAGCTCCATGCCATCATTCAGGCAATTGAAGACGGAGCCAAAAGTTTTGATGAAATTGCCAGGATCGCCGGAATCGGTGGCGGCTCCTGCAAATCCAAACGCTGCAGAGAAAAGATCTCTGCCCTCCTTGACGAACAGCACCCTCATTCCTGATCTCTTTTTTGCTGTCTGACCATCTTTTCCCATAATCAGACCTGGCACATTGTGGTATCCATGGTTACCTTATTCTCATTAATGACAGCGTTCCTATTTCACTTTGCTGGTCACAAATGATTTTCCAGACAATCATATGAAACGCACACGAGGGAAATAATATGAAAACAAGTACTCGCACTCTACACTCTTTTATCGCTCCATTTTTGATGTTTTTTTTCCTTTTCATCTCTCCACTTTCCTTTGCAGCAGAAGACAACAATGGTATGTCCCTAAGCCAGGATGTTGTGGTAGTAGAAGGAAAGGTAAAAAACTTCAAAAAGGAGAAACAGACACTCATGCTCAAGACAAACAAAGGGGAGAAGATGGATATCCTGTTCGATTGGAATACAGCCCTTGTCGGTTACTCCTCATTGCAGGAAATCAAAAAGGGGCAGGGAGTAAAGATCTGGTACACAGTGCAAGGAAAAAAGAATACTGCCGTGAAGATAGAAAAAAAGCTCGACGTCGGCTGTTAGTATCGACTGCTTAATCAAAAACGCTTACCGCCATTCTGTGTAGATTTTCCTGATATAGATTGTCAAACAACAAGCTCTCAGGAGGTATATCATGATTTCTCAAAAATTCACGTTCTTCTGGCTTCCCATATTTCTATTTCTCTCCTTTGGCATGTCCCAGGCTGAAGAATACAAACAGAGCCCATCACTGTCAGGAATGACAACGGTAAAAGTCTATTTTGATGTCAACATCGGCATTCCGGAAAAACTGCTTGTCCGCTTCGTTCTCATAGACAAAACCCTCTCTCAACTCCAGGCTGCCGGTGTGAAACCGGAAGTTGTCATAGCCTTTCGCGGCAAAGCCAGTAAATTCGTTACCAAGGGAGAATGGTATGTTGAAAAAGAAGAACTGGGAGTAAAAGCTGAAGTCCACAAATGGTTGGAAAAATTTGCCCAAAAAGACATCCCCATGGAGCAGTGTCTCATTGCAGCCGAACTCAATGGAATTGAGCCCAAAGATTTCCGTCCTGAACTGAGAATCACCCAAAATGGATACATATCCATGATGGCCTATCAAAAGAGAGGGTTTGCCCAAATCCCAATGGACTAAAGGGTACCTTGAAAAATTTGAATTTTCGGTCAAAATCGAGGCATGAGAAAAATTTTACCGCAGGCGCCCCGCAGGAAGTGCCCTTGGGGTGCATATGTTTGATATTCCGAGGATAAAATTTTTCTCATAACGAAGAGTTTGGGCGAAAAGGCAATTTTGCAAGGTGGCCTAAAGGAAAGGAACTCGGTCATACTTTTTACATCTCGACAAACTCCTGACATTTTCGAAAAACTACGGAGAAAGTTTAAAGCCCTTCATAGGCATTGCGTGCTGCATGCCTATGAAGGGCTTACACAACGGTATTGCCTTCTGGGAATCCGCACCACAAACATTGTGCCCTGACCGGGTGTGGACTCAACGGACAACCTTCCGTTATGCTGATCCACAATAATAAAGAATGAAACAGCAAGGCCAAGGCCATTGCCCTCTCCGACTTTTTTAGTGGTAAAAAAAGGCTCGAAAATCCTCTTTTGAATATCTTCTTCAATGCCCGGGCCGTTATCAATGACTTCTATGGTTACATATTCTTCATCCTGATATGCATTAATTGTGATTTCCGGAGAGTATGAATCATTTGCATTAGAGGGGCCAAAGGCCTGAGCGGCATTTTTCAGGAGATTTAAAAAAACCTGTTCCAGTTCCGTCCTGCTGCAAACCACTTCTATGTCAGGCCGATAGTTTCGAGTAATATGAAAATTCCTAAAATCATATTTTCGTTTCAGATCATAATCAGCACCGGCAAGTTCTATCACCCTGTCAAGAATTTCAGCAAGTACACAGGTTTGCATAACGGAATCATTACTCCGAGAAAATTGCAGCATATTCTGTACAATCTGCGCGGCACGCTGACCCGAATCATTTATACCGGCGAGCATGGCATAAATCTGACGTTCTTGAAGATAGGCCTGCAGGTCCTGCAGCTCAAAACCACACTGCAGGGCAACTTCTTTGTTTTTCTCAAGCCCTGGGGAAAGTCTCCGTTCGATATTCTGAGCAGCCTGGAGTATTCCTCCCAAAGGGTTGTTAATCTCATGGGCCATCCCTGCCCCCAGTCCTCCCACAGACATCATCTTCTCGGTCTGGACCATCATTTCCTGTAATCGTGTCCTGGCGGTAATATCATCTATTCGGATAACCGCACCATCTGCATCAGCTCCGGCTAATGGAAAAACGGTTATCTCACTGTATTTTTTTTCACCCAGTATGGGGCAGTTCTTTTTTTCGATAGTGATTGGTAACCGATCAGCAATGGATCTGTTTATCATCTCAATGCCATTGCCGGCCAGGCCTGGAAAAACATCTGAGATCACTCTCCCCATATATGTCTTATCTATCCTTCCTGTACTTCGAATGGCAGTACGATTCATATTGGTGATACGACAACCACAATCAACACCGATAATAATAGATGGCATGGAATCAAGGACATTCTGGAGAAAATCACGAGTATAGCTGAGTTCGCCAACGACGTGTTCAATATGACCTGCCAGACTATTCACCGCTTCAACTGAATGATTTAAGTCCTGATGAGGTACAGGTTCCAGCCGTATGGAATAATTCCCTTCTGCAATTTCCGACAACCCTCTGTTAAAGCGCTCCAGAGGATTTATCACTATATAACGCATGATGACATGCATTCCGGCCACCATGGCACAGATCAAGGCCAGGCCCATACAAAAGATTGTGACCAGGGTCTGTATTCTATGTTTATGGTCCTTGCAATCAGTAGCACTCAACGAGACGTGTCCTAGATACTGCTCATTATAACGAATATCCTTTTCTCTGGAGACCTCGATGGGCTCCTCTCCAATGGAGTCAAATAGTGTATTTCCCTCTTTATCCTCAATATGTACTCCCTGAAGATAAGGAATGCGCGAATAGATTTTTCCAATATACGTTACACTCAGAAGATCATTCTCATATAACGGACTAGAAAGTATTGAGGATACCTCCTCAATAAGAATGTCAGCCTCTTGATTGAGTTTCGCTTTGACAAGACGATACGAATAGGCAGTATATGTCACCCCGGCAATCCCGCCTACAAGAAAAACAAGAAGTATCAACCACAGGAGAAGATCCCTGACAATGGTCTTTGAAGAATAAGCAGATCTGTAGTAAAGTTTTTCAATCACTATTATGAACGAATGGACAAAATTTTAAGGGTCTTATTGTTAGGAACACGCTAACCATAGCATATAAAATCTGAATAGCATCTTTTTTTACTCATAAAGATCAAGGTGGATAGAGGATTTCTTTTTAAAAAAAGATTGATATTTGCGCTACTATGAGGCATGAATGACACCCCCTGCTTGAAATTTTTAAGCAGTAAAAACCATTGGGAACACGGCACGGCTTCTGTTCCTGACAACACCTCCTTTTACTATACATAAACAATGATTTTTTCCCAAGAACCTCTTTTGATTTTTGACGGTGCCTGCGGCACTACCCTGCAGACTATGGATATTGATCCTGCTGCCTGGGACGGACTTGACGGCTGCAATGAATATCTCAATATCTCCAGCCCCGAAAGTATCATCAACCTGCACCGGAATTTTCTTTCTGCAGGTGCAATGGTGGTGGAAACAAACACCTTCGGCGCCTCATCCGTTGTCCTTTCCGAATACGGCCTGGAAAATAGGGTGGATGAGATCAACAGGGCAGCCGTGGCCAATGCCAGGAAAGCGGTCTCCGAATTCTCCAGCGAAGATCGCCCACGCTACATTGCAGGCTCCATCGGCCCCACCACAAAACTACCGGTGCTCGGCCATATCTCACCTCAGGATCTGGCAGCCACAGTGACCGAACAGATGCGCTCCCTCATCGATGCCGGAGTCGATGCCCTGATTGTTGAAACCTGTCAGGACCTTCTCCAGATCAAGACCGTTCTTGTCGCTTGTTTTGACCTTCTAGAAGAACTTAAAGTAGATCTCCCCGTCCTCTCCTCAGTCACCTTTGAGAAACAGGGCACCATGCTTGTGGGAACAGACATAGCCGCAGTCTGTGCCACAATAGCCCCATTTCCTGTCTTCTCCCTGGGCCTTAACTGCGCAACCGGTCCCACCGACATGGAACCTCAGATCGATTATCTGAGCAAACACTGGCAAAAAAGAATCTCCTGCATTCCCAACCAGGGTATGCCGGAAGTGGTAAACGGCAAGACCCATTATCCCCTGTCACCAGAAGAGTATGGTCGTCACATGTATGATTTTGTCACCCAAAAAGGGGTCTCCATTGTTGGCGGATGCTGCGGTACATCGCCAGATCATATCAAGGGTCTGGCGAAGGCCTTACAATCTGCAGTCCCTGCCGACCGTAAAGAGGTGCTGAAATGAGCCAAAACAACAGTAAAGGAACGCTGGCTCAGGTGGCAAGTCTCTATCAGGCCGTGGACATCAGGCAGCAACCAGCCCCGCTAATCATCGGTGAACGTTCAAACCCAACGGGTTCCAAACGATTTCGAGAACTGCTCATTGATGATGATTTTGAAGGCTGCCTGCAGATAGGACTCGATCAGGAACGCCAAGGCGCCCATATGATTGATCTCAATGCCGCCTGGGCCGGACGGGATGAAGAGAGTGACCTTGTTCGATTGGTACAGATGTACGGCAAGACCCTGAAGGCACCTCTTATGATTGACTCTACCTCGCCAGCGGTCATAGGCAAAGCCTTGGCCGCCTACCCAGGTAGGCCCATTGTCAATTCCATAAATCTTGAAGACGGTGAAGAGACACTGGATGAGATTTGTACTCTGGTCAAGAAATATGGTGCCTGTGTCACAGCGCTCACCATTGATGAAAAAGGCATGGCCATGGACTGTGAATCCAAGTTCAATATTGCCAAACGAATTTACCAGTTGGTCACCGAACGACATGGTATCAGTGCCAATTCCATCTTTTTTGACCCCCTCACCTTCACCATCGGCTCTGGTGATGAAAACCTTCGCCAGGCTGCTATCGAGACCCTGAACAGTATCAAACGAATCAAGGAAGAACTCCCTGGCTGTCACACCTTACTCGGTCTCTCCAATATTTCCTTTGGCCTGCCCGTCCCTGCACGAAAGGTACTGAACGCTGTTTTTCTGCATGAGGCAGTGAAGGTCGGACTGGATGCAGTAATCATTGATCCGACAAACTGCGTCAGCCTTGAATCCATTGATGAGAAGAGCAGAGCTTTGGCCATGGATCTTCTTTATGACCGTGAGCACGGCGATATCTCACCGCTCATGGCCTACATTAACTACTTTGAGAAACATCAAGTCGCTGCAGAAAAAGAGGAAAGCGAAGAAAAAACACCGGAACAGCTTATCCGGGAGAAGATACTGCTTGGCAGTCAGCAGGACCTCCCCGACATCCTACGTATGCTCCTTGATCGTTACACACCTCTGGAAATCGTCAACCAGCACCTCGTTCCTGCCATGCGGGAAGTTGGAACACTCTTCGGTGCCGGGGAAATGCTGTTACCCTTTGTTCTCCAGTCTGCCGAGGTCATGCGTAAGTCTGTGGATATCCTGGAGCCTTTCATGGATAAAAATGACCGTGGTGATGCCCCCTGTATTCTCCTGGCCACAGTGCAGGGAGATGTGCATGATATCGGCAAGAACCTGGTCAATATCATTCTCTCCAACAATGGATATCGAGTTATTGATATAGGAATTAAGGTAACTGCTGAAACCATCATTGAAACCGTCTTAAATAATCCGGACATCGACATTATCTGTCTCAGCGGACTGCTTGTCAAATCGGCCATGATCATGCAGGAAAGCATGGAAAAATATCGGGCAGCGGGTCTCAATCACCCCATCCTTCTGGGAGGAGCGGCCCTGACCCGGAAATTTGTGGCCCAGGACTGCGCCCCTCTCTATGAAGGCCCTGTGGTTTACTGCCGAGACGCCTTTACTGGATTGCAGGCCATTCAGGATTTTGAAAAAGGAAGTTTACAGGCAACGACCTGGGAAGGAAAGGAAAAGAGCAAAGCTACAAGTGGCAGCAGAGCAAAAAGCGATATTCTAACCCTGGAGTCCATCCCAAAACCGCCCTTCCTCGACAAAAAAACACTGCATGTCGCACCCACCGATTTTCTCCCCCTGCTCAACCGCCAGATCCTTTTCCGCGGCCGCTGGGGATACAAGCGCGCAAAACTCGATGAGTCCGCCTATCAGGAACTGTTAGACAACACTGTGATTCCTGAATTTGAATCCATTCGGAACCGTGTCTTATCCGAACAGCTGCTGGAACCACAAATCAGCTATGGCTGGTTTCCCTGTTATCGCGATGGAGAAGAGCTAATCGTTGAGCATGAGGATAAACAGCACAAATTCCCCCTTCCCCGACAAAAGCGTGAGCCAGGCAGAAGTCTCGTAGATTTTTTCCGCACAGAAAAGGAAGGAAAAGACTGTGCAGGATTCTTTGTCGCAACTCTTGGCGAGAAGTTCGGCCAAATCTGTCAGGAACTCTACGCTGCAGACAAATACCATGAGTACCTGCTTCTCCATGGTTTCGGTGTGGAAACAGCCGAAGCCCTGGCCCAGTATACCCACAATCTCATGCGTGAAGAGTTGCAAATGGGCACAACCGGCCAGCGCTACAGTTTCGGTTACTCGGCCTGCCCGGATCTAGAGCTACAGAAGCCGCTGCTTTCTCTCCTGCAAGCTGAAGAAATCGGAGTCAAGCTCAGCTCATCCCTACAAATGACCCCGGAACTGAGTGTTTCCGCCCTGGTAGTTCACCATCCTCAGGCCCATTATTTTGTCGTGTAACCTGCCCACGGAAATAGTGTGAATATTGGATAACGAATAAGGGTGTCGAACTATCCTTCGTTATCCAAATTCAGAATTCCTCAAATTAAATATTTAGGCACAGACATCTCTTCGATATTCCAAGGATTGATTCTTGTGATTATCGAAGAGTTAAAGGGAAATAGTCAGTTATGGACAGGCACTAGCGAATTGAAACCTTCTCCACCCCTTAATTCCCCAATTCTTCCCGTACCGCTTTAATCAGGTACGGAAGAGACTTGGTCGCTATTGGTGAGAGCGCCATTGACCAACCGAGCTCATCTGGTTCCATCCCAAACACCATTACCGCCGGGAGGTCACTCCGCCCTGCGAGAGCCATTACCCGGAAAATATCAAAACCGTGCATTGAAGCGATACAAGCTGAACCGCTGCACTCATCCAAGGGAATCTTATAAACTGTCCCCGGCGACCTGCCATCCTTCATGGCATCCAGGATGATAACCCGCTCTGCATATTCCAACACCGGCAGAGCGTCAATAATGGCCGTGCCGACTGCCACAACCTTTGTCCTTTCCGGTAATTCTTCCTCTTGAAGCAGGCGGGCGGCATGGACCCCTACCCCTTCATCTCCCAAAAGTT
Organism: Desulfocapsa sp.; assembly: GCA_030145625.1. Lineage (GTDB taxonomy): Bacteria > Desulfobacterota > Desulfobulbia > Desulfobulbales > Desulfocapsaceae > Desulfocapsa. The sequence goes on from JAQYVF010000090.1 coordinate 14,287, forward strand.
CATTGCCGATTCCAAGAATAATTGTTTGCATTAAAACATTCCTGATTTGCTCTTACGTCCACACTTCAAGGGCTTTGCAAGAGCTTTTTAAAAAGATGTTAAACTCACAATTTCCTGCCTGTTTTCAACGTCCGCCGGAATGCACTATCATCGGCTTTTTATCAGGGCGCATGATATGCACCGCACAGGACAAACAAGGGTCATACGCGTGGATGACCCGCAAAGCTTCCACCGGCTGGTCGGGATTCTCGATCGGTGTTCCAATCAGGGCCTGTTCCATCGGGCCAGGCACGTCTTGATCGTCACGGGGTGATGTGTTCCAGCAGGTTGGGGTAATCACTTGGTAATGGCTGATTTTGCCTTTGGTGATCTCGACCCAGTGACCGAGAGCGCCGCGGGGAGCCTCTGTCAGTCCCACGCCAAACCCGGAGTATTGATCAAAGGAATCGTCATAGACTTTTTGACCGGGTGTTAACTCATCCAGCCATCCACTCATGGCTGCTGCAATTTTTGCTGCCTCAAGTGCCCGGGCCACGTGTCGATCCATTACCGAAATGCCTCGCAGGTAATCGCCGTTAATCCACATTCGTGCAAGCGGGCCTACTTCAAATGGTTTTCCGTGCAGACGTGGAGCCTTGAGCCACGAATAAGCGTTGCCTTTAGGATATTCCGGTCTTGTCTCCCCCGATGCAGGCGTCAGGTTGCTGGTTTCATCGGCATACCAGGAATATTTGACGGATTCACTGATGTCCTTGGTGGAAAATTCGGTTTGACCATTCGGGTCTCCGTTTTCGGTATAGCCGCCGGTAAATAGGCGCGAGGTATTGGTATCATCCATTTCAAAGGCGCCGTATGCCATCAAATTGTTACAGCCAGCACCGATTTCAAAATAATCGCTGTAAATATTTCCAACCTGTTGAACATCAGGAAGATAGATGGTTTCGATGAATTGGGTCAGCGCTGCAAGATATTGCCTATAACTGTCAATATTTTCCGTAGTTGGAATTGCCGTGAACCCGCCAGGAATAAAAGTGCTGCTGCTAGGCATCCTACCACCGAAAACAGCCCCCATTTCATGGGCCTGGCGGCGAGCAGTAATCGCTGCAGGCAAGTTAGCGGCCACACTGTCCAAACCGGAACGCATGTCCACTTGCCAGGCCGGTGCCCATGGTGAGGCAGCAGGTCCTGCTACGTAATCCAGGGCGGCAAGCAGATAAAAATGTAAAATGTGTGATTGCAAAAAATTAGCGCCCAGAGTGAGATTGCGCAACAACCGCGCATTTGTAGGCGGCAACCAGTAGGACACATTCTCAAGGGCCAGCACCGCTGCCTGACCGTGAGATGTAGGGCATACACCGCAAATGCGCTGAGTAATGATAGGAGCGTCCAAAGGACTGCGGCCGTTCAACAGGGTCTCAAAGCCGCGGAAGAGTGTACCAGTGCAGCGTGCATCCACAATCTGCTGTTGTCCCCCGATGGTATCAACAGCGATTTCAACTTTCATATGTCCTTCAATCCGGGTCACCGGATCCATGACAGTTATTGTTTTCATTGTTTATCTCCAATGTTACTAATGCATTCACAGCCCTGAAGAGATTCGGTTAAAAACGCCCTTCTAACTCCCCCCAAGTAAAAGTAACAGATGCGGTTGATACTTTCGTTGAGGGGTTGGTTGAATCGGTGGTTGAATTGGTGGTTGGGAGTCGTTAGGTTTCTGGAAATCCTGATAACCATATTCCACCTTGTAAAAAGGTGAGAACTTATCAGGAAAACCGCTCTCCGTGCAGCCGACACAAATCGCCCCGGCCCCGATACACCAGTTGGTTCCATTGTTCCATTTACGGGACGGACAGTCCGATTTAGTTTTAGGACCCTTGCAGCCGAGCTCCTTCAGACATTTATGTTCGACTCCAAACATTTTTGCCTCCCCCTGGTCCTTGCGGGGGCAGACTTTGTGAATTTCGGTACCATAAAGATCAGTTGGGCGATTACGGTCATCCAGTTGCGGCATTACGCCCGAAAGCAGATGGGCGATGGTCCAAACGATCCAATCCGGGTGGGTGGGGCAGCCAGGGATATTCACGGTATTCAAACCGGTAAGCTCACTGACACTAACAATACCGGTCGGATTTGGGTCCGCGGCGGGCATTCCGCCATAACTGGCGCAAGTACCGACACTCAAGATAGCTGCCGCATTCGGAGCCAGCATTTGCACGGCCTCCATGGCGGTTACGTCTTTTCCGCCATCAGTCCACAGCATACAGGTATGACCGTTGAATGCTGTCGGGATACCACCCTCGACGGCCAGAATATAACTGCCCTGGGCAGTATCCTTTACCTGTTGCACAGCCAGATCTCCGGCCGCACCCATCAGGTTGGGGTGAAATACCAGATCGATAGTATTGAACAGCAAATCGGCGATATCCGTCGGGCCACTGTTGCTGAACAGATTGGCCAAAGAGACGGTGCAGCCAGTGCAGTTGGCACCGTTGAGCCAGATAACTTTGGGCAGTACAGCACCTCCAGCAGCCAGGGCCTGTTCCAGATTTCCAAGAACAGTCATCGGCAGTCCCAAGGCAGTCGCAGATCCAACGCAGTATTTCAAGAATTGTCGTCTGTGTATTTGCATATGATCACCTCCAGATGTAATGAACTTCCTTGC
>JAQYVF010000206.1 GCA_030145625.1 Desulfocapsa sp.
CAATAGAAGGGGTAGTTGCTTCCACCTCCTTCGTCGACTATCGGTGTGACATTAAAGATCGGGTTAATAGCGGCTGAATTTGTTGTGGTGGGTGAGCGCGTATAGTCAACAATACTTTGCAGTTCTTTGGCATCAGGCAACCGCCAGTCGGTGTATCCGGCATAGTCCAAGCTTTCGCACCAGGCCAGGCTCTGCTCCCAGTTCAACGAACCGTCTTGGTAATCACCCACACCGAAGCTCCCACTGTCATTTTGCATCCACATCAACCCGGTTGCAGCGTCAGTAATTGTACCGTCTCCGTTGCCCACAAAGTTGTTGGTACCGTAATCGGTGTTACCGCGGACATACATGACGAAGAATGTCTTGTCAGATCCAAGCATGCTAAGAGGGTATCCCTTGATACGGCCATCGGCAAAATTGACCCCAAAAAGAGTTTCATCCCGTTCATTGTTGTACTGACGTACTTGGTACTGGAAGCATATTGGGAATCGATGATTCGCTCACCGGCGCTTGTGTCACCGTATTCAAAAACAAAATAATCCGTATCGATGAACGGTACCAAAGTCGAAGTGTCCTCTCCGTTCAAACCACTGGGGTCAGTACCGCTGAACAGTATCAGAGAATAGAGTTCCTTGATGGTCGGCAGCCGCCAGTCACTGTAACCGGCAAGACTAAAACTTGACGATATTGACACCGCTTGCTCATATGTCATCTTGTCACCTGGATCCTGCTGCCACATCAGCCCGGTAACATTATCCGTTACCGTACCGTTGCCATTATCTGTATAGTTTGGCAAATTGCCACCATACGAAGCATCCTGTCCCGTACTAAAACAACTGACCACCTGCCCCTGTTCGGAAAAGCACAATTCCTGACCGGTATCGACAATCATATATGGTGTTGAGACGGCACCAGCTAATATTGCCGGTATAAAAAACAATATGGACTTAGTCATAACAACCTCCTTGTTTTTCCCATTAGACCCTCCTTTCTGAACAACACTTTGCTTTAGAAAGAAAGTTGGTTAATTATTTTCACACTTCACGGTTACCCGGCAATAGCGGTACGTCTTGAACATGATACGTGTCGTGTGGCTGCCCTTTTGTAATAACGTTAGCACTTGAATGTGGAGGAAATGTGCAGGAAATAAGGAAAGATGAAAAGATTCGAATTTCACCTGGCTCAATCTGGACTCTGTATGCTTAAATGGTAATGAACAGAGGAACGGTTACTCAGAGGACCTTATGAACTTAAGCCTGACATATAAATTCTTCTTTACCCTGCTGGCCGCCGTATGTGTTGTGGCCATAGGAATGTTTTTTCTCATACAGTACAACTTTGATCGCGGTTTTCTGAATTACGTCAACACTATAGAGAATCAGCGATTTGATGCCCTGGCCGCAAATCTTGAGACATCATATGCGGAAGAAGGAGACTGGGGTTTCTTGCGCTCTAATTATCGGCTCTGGGGAGAATTCCTTGATAATTCGCTCCCGGAAGATTCACGCTCCATACGGAGGCCGAATGTTGCAGAAACTGGACGTCCGGGGAAACCTCATCGGCCACAGAGGCAATTGCGTCCGGGCAGAGTTGACAGACCGCCTCCCCTTGAACGCCCTGAATCGCCGCGCCTCTTTGAACATAGGGTCGTGCTGATGGATAGCGACAGGGATACACTTTTCGGACCCCTTGACCATCCCGAAGTCATGAAAATCAAGGATCTGGAGCACGCTACGGAAATTATTGGTTATTTGGGGTTAATCCCTCAGCAGCTTCTCATCGATGACCTGCAGCTTCGTTTTGTGAAGGAACAAAAACGGACCTTTGCTGTCATCGCCCTGGCAATGGTTTTCTTAGCAGCCATGCTGTCGCTCCCATTGGCCAAAAAGATGGTGAAGCGGCTCAAGGCCCTGGCAGGTGCGACCCACCAACTTGCCGCCGGCCGTTATGATACCAGGCTGGATGCAGGTGCGACCGACGAGCTTGGCCAGCTCACCAATGATTTCAACACCCTGGCAAATACTTTGGAGCAGAATGAGCAGTTGCGGCGCCAGTGGGTCGGCGACATTTCCCATGAGCTTCGCACACCATTAGCTGTGCTGCGTGGGGAGATTGAGGCAATGCAGGACAACATCCGGCCCGCGACCCCGGAATCTTTAGATTCCCTGCACTCAGAGGTGATGCGTTTAAATCGGCTGGTGGACGATCTGTTCCAGCTTTCCATGTCCGATATCGGCGCCTTGACCTATCGGAAAGAGGAACTGAACCTTACACAGCTCCTGGACAAGGCGATGGAATCATTTCGCCATGAGTTTGCCGGAAAGAACATATCCATTACCCAGGACTGGCCTGATGAACAGGAGTGTATCCTGTTCGGCGATCCTGACCGTCTGCATCAGCTCTTTGATAATCTGCTGAATAACTCTGTAAAATACACTGATCCTGGCGGACAGATTGATCTTAAGTTGACATTGACTAAAGATACGGTGACAATCCTTTTGCAGGACAGTACACCGGGAGTAAATTCCGCTGAAATCAAGAAACTTTTCGACCGGCTATATCGGGTTGAAAGTTCCCGCAATCGTACTTCCGGGGGGGCCGGGCTCGGACTTGCTATCTGCAGGAATATTGTCGAGGCCCACGGGGGAACGATAACCGCAGAACCTTCCCCTTCAGGAGGTCTTCTGATAAAGATTCGCCTGCCAATGAGTGGAGAGAGCAGATGAGTAAAAAAATTCTTATAGTGGAAGATGAAGAAAAGCTGGCCACTCTGCTGAAAGACTATCTGAAACAGGCGGGATTCATACCCTCCTGTCTTGCCAATGGCCTTGAGGTCGTTCCCCTGGTCAGGGAGCAGGGACCTGACCTGATCCTGCTGGATCTCATGCTCCCTGGTCGTGACGGCCTGGAGATCTGCAAGGAGATCCGCACCTTTTCCAACGTCCCGATCATCATGATCACCGCCCGGGTGGAAGAGATCGACCGGTTACTCGGCCTGGAACTTGGAGCGGATGACTATATCTGCAAACCTTACAGTCCGAGGGAGGTGGTGGCCCGTGTCAAAGCAGTGCTGCGACGTTCAGGCAATGAGGCCACTATTCAAGCTGAAGGACTGGTGCTCGACAAATCCCGATTTCAAGCCACGTTACATGGTCGCAATCTTGATCTTACCGCTGTTGAGTTTAAACTCCTTGCCTACCTGACTGCCAATCCGGGACGCATCTATTCTCGGGGCCAACTCATTGAACGGATCTACCTGGATGATCGCATTGTCAGCGAACGGACAATCGACAGCCATATTAAAAAACTGCGTCACAAAATTTCAGATGTAGCACCTGAGGAGAAACTCATTCACTCTGTATATGGGGTGGGGTATAAATTTTCCCCCCGGTAATTTTAAAAGATTTCAAGCCACGTTGCATGGCGTACATAG
>JAQYVF010000119.1 GCA_030145625.1 Desulfocapsa sp.
ATCTCAGGCCATCGCTGCAAGTGCCACTTTCGCCTTGAATGCGGATGAGTGTTTTCTTCTCGTTCCTTTTGCCATTTCCTGCTCCTTGTTTAATTCCCTTTATGGGAATTATTGGTAGCAGATTTTCCACTTAACAGCTTGTTCAATTTCGCGGGGCCACCTCTCTTGAAAGTGGCTGAGCTTTGTGGGTAATCAGATACCGATATGCTCGGTTGGCTCTGGGGGGTGCAGGTTTGTCAATCCCCCCCCAGGATGTTAGAGGTCTTTGGAAACAGAAAAATAAAAAGTTGTTTCAACCTGAGGTGTACTTTTCAGCCAGGCGGTACCATGGTGCTGTTCTGCAATTTCCTTGACAATTGCCAGTCCCAGGCCTGTACCTTCAATCGTTGACGAGGGCTGGTCACGCTCGAAAAGACCGAATATTCTTTGCACGTTTTCACTTTTGACGCCAAGGCCATTGTCACGAACCGATAACACATGAAAATCATCAGTGGCGTGGTATCCTAATTGAATAGTAGAGAGTGAATCCCCCCCATATTTTAAGGCATTTTCAACAAAATTCCTCAGTACCCGGATGAGCGCCAAACGATCCCCCCTGATCGTAGCCTCGGTTGCTTCTTCTGGAAGATCAATTTGTCGCTCCTTGAGCCGATCGGCAAACTCATTTCTGTTTATCTGAAATAATTCTTTCACCGGGATTTCTTCAAGAGTTAGCGGCGATTCCCTGGTGGCAATGAACTGGTTCACTTTTTCAACCAGAGAGGCTATCTGGTCGGCTCCTTTAATGATCTGTTCACAGAACTGCGCGCCTTTTTCGTGGAGGACCCCGCTATATCTTTTTTGCAGTAGATTTGTCAGACCGCGGATAGTGACGGTTGGACTTTTAAGATCATGCAAAACTCTATAGGAAAATAACTTGATCTGTTCATTGCTCTTATACAGATCATTTTCTACCTGTTTTCGATGCTCTATTTCAGTACGCAGTTCTTTGTTGGCAAGAGACAGCTGTCCTGTCCTCTGCAAAACCTTCTGTTCAAGATGGTCATGAGCAGATTGCAATGCCTCTTCCATTCTCTTTCGCTTGCTGATGTCGTGGACGATGATTGAGGCTGCTACCACCTGTCCACCCATATCAAGGACCGGTGACATGGTGACCGAAACGTCAAACGGCGAGCCGTCTTTTCTGATCCGTTGAGACTCGAACGACTCCACTCTTGTATTTTGGGCGATCATGCCCAATGCATCCAGTGTCTGCCTATGAAGTTCAGGAGGAATCAGGCGAAGGATTAACTTGCCAAGAATCTCATCGGCATCATAGCCATAGATCTTTTCGGCGGCAGGGTTCCAGCTGGTAATGCTGCCGTCAAGCTTCATGGCAACAATGGCATCATTGGAGGATTCCACGATTGAGGCCAACTGTTGGATCCTTTCCTCATTTTGTTTTTGCCTGGTTTGATCCTTGTATACTACAACGATCTCATTATTCGGCAGTCTGTAGACGAAAAATTCCCGCCAACCGTTTATTCTTGCATCTTTGTAATGACGGGCCCCCTCATACGTCGCGACCCCGGTTCGCAAGACCCCCTGCATGGCAGCATAGAGACCACAATCCTTTGCCCCTGGAAACACGGAGAGCAACTCTTTCCCGATAATCTGGTCATGATCAATCTGATCAATGGCTTGAGCTGCATGATTAAAATCATGAATAATAAACCGGTTCCCGTTATCCTTGACACGGTATATGGCAACACCGAGATTCATATTCTCAAATAGTGACCTGTAGCGAGCTTCGCTATCACAAAGATATTGCCTGGACTGTTGAATTCTCTCGCTCAATAATGCGACAATCGAAGCAATGGAGATAAACAAGCAGGCCCGCATGTAATCATTAATGTTTAAGGAGTGGTCTCTGAATAAATAGCTGCTGGATACAAGAAATGCGGCCAGAACCAGAGAAACCAGGAGGCCCTTGTAGTGCCACCAGAGGGCGGCGAGAATTATGGGGATATAGTAGAAATGGGTCACGACTCTGCTGGAGCCGAGCACATGATGAAAAAAATAGGTGAGGGAAAAACAGGTCACCACCAGCAAGAGAATGATCAGAACTTTCACTCTTTGGGAGATCTGTCGACTAATCATATGTAAACTCCTTTTACTCCCAGTTACGGGGGGATCATTCTTCATTATTTTTTTGGGCTCGAACTGTTTTCTTTTTCTTAGGCTATGTTCGCGTTAAATGTTGAAAAACACCCCATCGTCCTTATCTTTTTTTCTCACTGTGGAAAATGGTACCCACCACCACCTGATACCCTTTCGCTACCTGAGCAATTAATTTCACCTCATCAATGCCGGTTTCCGTCAGTCCCTGTTCCGGATCCTGATCTTTGCTCAAAGATAGACCATGTTGAACTAAATAAAGCGCCATAACTCCTCCTGAATACAACGTATCTTATTGGGACCATAAGAAGAGAATATCCCCAGTTTAATCCCCTTGCACAACTTCCCTCGTTCCCTCGCCCCTTTCCAAACACCGCTTCCATCATCGCATTCGGCTCAGCCTTCACCTGAATTTTTTATCAGCTCCTGTGACACATTCAGAATAAGTTACTCATACCGTTCACGGTTCATATATGCTGAAGATATAGGCAAAATGCAATAGTGTTGATTGGCTGTTTTGTGTCAGGAGGTTTATGGCAAGAATGTCATAACTTTTTGAAAACATAGTGACTCTGAGACTTCCAAAAAGAGCCAAAAGCGGACTTGATAATCATATCAAAAGCACCTCCTGGCTGCCAGTCCGCCTGGCCCCCCAATATCGGCGTTAATGGTGGTCTAACGAGAGAGGAATAAACCATAAAAGAAAGTACCTCATGAGACAATTATACACTGGAATCGATCTTCACTCAAACAACAGTTGTTAGCGGAGGCACTCGTAGGCTAGGGATTAAGCCGCGAAATTATGGCCCAAAACTGGCATTAAAATCGACAACACAATATCCACACAATAAACCTTATCATGTTAACACGTTACCTGTTCCAAACAGAAAATCTGTCGGACAATTATGAATGAGAAGAAAAACAATTATCGTTGATCAACAATACAATGACAATCACATTTTTTATGCCTTGGAGGTTAAAAGTCCCTGAACTGCTTCCAGGATTTCATTTTTGGCAAAAGGTTTTACTAATACTCGATGGGCGCCAAACGTTGCAGCCGTTGGTGAATATTCTACAGCTTTAATTCTGCCGCCATCTAAAATTGCTATTATTTTTGTGTCAGGGAATTCTATACGAAACGCTATTATTGTTTCTATGCCCTTCTTTTCAGGCATAATGATATCTGTAATGATCAGGTCAGCCTGATATTCACGCTGGCACTTCATGGCCTCCTTTCCATTCTCTGCTACCACAACTTTGTATCCAGCACGCTCCAGTGTCATACGCAACAACATTCTACTCTGAGTATCACCATCAATTATGAGAATAGTAGCCATGATAGTTAGTTCTCTTTCAGCTATGATTACTTGATTAAGACACTCTCCGGCAGGACTCGATTGAAGTTATCTACTGATGTTTCACGTAACAACATCAGGCAGCCATGTGCAGCTGAGTGCTCACAAAAGAAGTTAAGGCCAATTTTTGAGGTACTGGAAAAAATGAAAAACCGGGCCCTATGGACCCGGTTTGTTTTTTGAGCGAACCCTAGAATCTCCCACAAGTTCTTTTATGGGGTCGGAAGATATACCTGCATTCCCATAAGCGGCCAGATAAACTGAACCGCGACCCAGGTGAACACCAAAAGCAGAATACTGGCCGGGATGCCATAGCATAAGAATTCACCGGTAGTAAACTGCTTTGAGTTGTAGGCAATGGCGTTGGGGGCCGCGCCCACCAACAACATAAAGGGCATACCAGCCATAACCAGGGAAGAGAATAGGACTACCTCGCCTGCCACACCAAGATATGGGGCAATGACCAGGGCCACCGGCAGGGAAATGGCGATTGCTGCCACATTCATGATAAAATTTGTCATAACCATGACGAAAAATGCCATACCCATGATAAAAACAATGGCAGGAGCATTTTGGAACAGCGTGAGCCAATTCACAGCCATCCATTTGGCTGCTCCGGTTTCCCAGAGGCAGAAACCAATGGACATGGCGCCGGAAAAGAGCAGAATAATATTCCAGGGAATTTCTTCCAGATCATCGATATCAAGGATATTGACAACAAAGAATAAAATGGTTGAAACGAGCATGATGCCGGTTTTATTAAGACTACTCATGGCGGGAACAAAAGATTTCCCGGCAATGACCAAAATTGTTGCAATGACTATTAATGCAGCCAGTTTCTCTTTGTTACTCCAGGCCCCCAGATCCTTGTACATCCTTTTGACCTTTTCCTTGAGGCCGGGGATAGATGATTTTTCAGGCTTACATAAAACCATAAAAAATCCCCACAGGAGAAAAGTCATTCCCCAGCCGATGGGAGCCATATAGTAGGTAAGATCGAAAAAACTGAGATCTATCCCGGTGATGTCTTTATAGAAACCAAGTGCTACGGCACCACGGGCAGCTCCAAGCAGGGTTATGATACTACCCGCGCCTGCCACATATGCCATGCCGATAAACAGACCCTTGCCAAACTTAGTGGGCCCTTCTTCGTCCGTATAGAGAGCATAAATGGCCATCAACAGGGGGAACATGGTGGCTGCCACCGCCGTATGGGCCATGACATGGGTCAAGGCGGCAGTCAGCACAAAACAGCCAAGATAAATATTGCTGGTCTTCTCACCGACAATGGAGAGCATTTTATAGGCTATCCTTTTGGTCAGTCCTGTTTTGGTGAAAACCATACCGATTACAACGGAACCGAAAATAAAAAGAACAGACGGGTCCATAAAATCCTTAAAAGCAACCTTGGCGGGACGGATAAAAAATAATGCCTGCAGCACACCGATTGTCAGGCTGGTTACGCCGATTGGCACAACCTCAAACACCCACCATGTAGCTGCCAGCAAAAAAACGGCAATAGCGCCTTTCCCCTCTTTTGTTAAAAGAAAATGTTTACCTTCCGGATCAACCGCATCCTGCCACAAAGGTGAATAATATACGCCAACAAACAAGATTACTCCTGTAAGCAAAAACAGGATTCTCTTCCAATCAATAGGCGTTTTTCCTACTGCTATCCCTACCTGTGAATTTGAATTCGTCATAACTCTTAATCCTTATCTTCCTTTGAAATTATTCTTCATATCAAAGTTATATTTTGCACTTATTACTGATCGCTTTGAATATTTCTTTCAGACGGATAACACCGATAACGCGATCCTCATCAACAACGGGTAGGACAACCTCTTGTGTACTCAACATAATCGACAATGCTTTGAGAACAGGATCGCTCCCCTTGAGGATATGTTTTATTGGCGACATTATGTCCTTGACAAGTGTGCGTGAACGTTTAGTGCACTCTACAAAAAAAGAATCTTCCCACAAAATTGCCAGATTGGAATTTTCCATCTCTTTACCCTCAAACTCTTTAACCTTGGATGCCTCCTTTAAACGTGGATCCAGACTCTGCATCATATCTTTGAGCGTAAGACGACCGGTGAGCTGGTTCTGGTCATTCAAAACGAAAAGTACAGCATATATGAGGCGATCATTTTCTTGGCACGAATAAGCTTGAATTGCTTGATCAGCATCATGAAGCGTCTGGGATTCATGAATATGCGGGTAACTCTCTAAGGGAATTATCAGGTCTTTTACAACCGGATTTTCTGAAGCCATAAGTCTCCTCCTTAATTTTCATATTGATTTTTGATATATATTAAAAAAAAAATGTTCCGAGGGGTCGTTTACCGGAATCCGATATTGCTCTATGAGCTTTTCCATTAAACTAGGCCCATATCGTGAGTTAAGAATTACCAGCTTTTGCTCCTTAATATCTTCTTCACTTCTTCTTGGCGGCTTTTTTCTATCACAAGCATTCTCTTATGTTTTGCTTCCCCGATCTTTTCCAGCAACTCATTAATCTCAACAGGTTTTTCAAGAAATTCTTCAGCCCCTAATTTCATCGCTTCGACACCGGCTTTTACAGTTGCCTGGCCGGTCAGCATGATAATTTCCAGGTCCGGACGTTTTTCTTTGATGCGCTTCAGTGTTTCAATGCCGTCCATGCCGGGCATGGAAAGATCAAGTATTATTGCGTCAAAATTCTTATCTTCCACTTTGCTCAGCGCATCTTCCCCGCTGGTCACGGCATTGACTTTAAGCCCCCGGTTCTCAAGACGCTGTGAGAGTGCCTCTAGAAACTGTTCTTCGTCATCAACCAGCAATACATTGGCCTCGATTTTTTCCGTCATTTCAGGCTCCTGTTGTTTTAAAATCCTATTTTTTTCTTTCTTTACTGTAACCGTCCAATAATGCTCATGTCCCATGCAAGCACTGTACTTTCGACCTGCAAAAAAAAACAAGAAGTCTTTTTTAACTATTATTCAATATTCACAGTTAGTTGTACATAGGTGAAGGCACTCATTTTTGTGAGGAAAACTCCCGGGAATACAGGAGATTGTCCCGGAGGACTGGGGGGAGGGTATGTTAAAACAGGGAGGGGGTATTTTAAAACAGGCTGGGGGGTGGATTAACCCTTCCAGAGGTCCACGTCGATCAGGCCGAGTCTTGCTGCATAACGGACCAACTCCATGGTGCTACGCAGTTCAAGTTTGTTCATGATATTGGCCCGGTGGTTTTCAACCGTTTTTGGGCTGATATGGAGCTGTTCAGCAATGACCTTGGGGGTAAGTCCCTCAGCGAGCATCCGCATGACTTGTTGCTCGCGTGAGGTCAGGTTGCCATATCCCGAATCAGTGATTTTTGTATCCTTTTCGTTGAATTTCAAAAGGCGCTCGACAACTTTATGGGAAATTGATGAATCAATAAAATAGCCGCCTTTGGCTACACTCTCAAGGCACTCCATAAGTCTTTCCGATACGGATTCCTTGGCCACATATCCAGTGGCACCGTATCGAAAGGCTTCTGTGATATAATCGATTTTAGAGTGCATACTGAGAATCATAATCCGCGTCTCGGGAAGGAGACTACGGACGGCACGTGTGACTTCCATGCCGCTTTTGTCAGGCAGCGAAAGGTCCATTACCACCAGGTCGGGTTTCAGTTCTTTTGCCTTGACGAGGCCCTCATGACCGTTGCCCGCCTCCCCGATTACTTCAAATCCGGAATGTTGTTTCAGCAGCGCTTTAAGCCCTTCTCTGAAAAGGGGATGATCATCAACGAGTAAGACGGTCTTTTTGTCAGCCATCGGTTTGCTCCTGCAAAGGGATCTTGATTACAATTTTCGTACCTTGAGCTGGGCGGGAGTCGATCTGCATCTTGCCGTTAAGCAGGGCTGCCCTTTCCTCCATACTGTGTATTCCCATTCGTTTTGCGGACAGTGCGGATTCAAGCAGTTTGCGTACATCAAAGCCCTTGCCATTGTCTTCGATGCGAAGAATGATGTCGGGATAAGATGCCACCAACCGGACAGTGACATGGGTGGCATCAGCATGTTTTTTAATATTGTTCAACCCTTCCTGGATTATGCGGAATAGAGATATTTCGGTATCAAAACCAAGCTTCAATTCATCCATTCCGGCTGAAAAAAAATCTACATGCAGTTCACTTTCAACATTGAATTCTTCACACAGTTCACTCACGGCCTGTATCAATCCTAGCTGATCCAATGCGGAAGAATACAGGCCATATGCCAACTCCCTGACATCTACAATGGTTTGTTGAACTATTGTAGAGAGCTTGGAAAGCCTATCCTTTTTGTCAACCGGGGCGTCCGGTTGATCGTTAAAAAAAGTGTCAAGGCCAATTTTTAAGGCAGACAGATCTTGGGCCAGATGGTCGTGCAGATCACTGGCAAGTCTGTGCCGCTCAATTTCCTGTGCCTTCATGAGTTGGCGGGAAAGATTGCGAATATGTTCTTCAGCCCGTTTGCGTTCGCTGATTTCATGAAAGGCATGGTCTCTTGCCTTTCTCACCATTGCAATACGTTCAAGAAGAAAATAAAGGACCAAGGAAAGGATTGCTGAAATACCTAGGCCAAAGATTAAAACCCACAGATTCGAAATGATTACTGATGGATATATGCTGACCTTGGGTTCGAGTTCCAGCTTCCAGCTTTTTCCAGGAAAATGAATTTCACGATGAACTATCAGCGTGTGTATTTGCGAACCAACATCGTCCTCTTTTTCATTGATATAGATCAGTTGACCAGCCTCAAAGATTTTGACCCGGAAATTGTGAAGAGTGTCCTTGGCCAAACAGGTGTCCATGATACGTTTAATTTCAAAGACACCGTTGAGATATCCCTGCAGCTTACCATCATAGGTCAAAAGCCAGAATGTATCAAAACCAAGGTTCCCCTGAAAGAGCTCAACGGAAGGGGTAACCGAATAACCGGAAGATTGCTTGGCCTTGTTAAAAGCTTGCCTATAAAGGGAATCGTCATGATTATTGACATTTTTTCCTTTTGCCCTGACGTTTTCTTTCTCCGGGTAGACCCATTGAATTACGCCCTTGGGATTGATCCAGTTTATCCCGGTAAAACCGGGATAAAAAGTGTAAAAGGACTGAGCGAATGCAGTAAAACGCTGCTGGCTGAAATCCGGAGGCACCCTTTCAACCCATCTATCTGCGAAAAATTCAAGTGAGGCCATGCGGGCTTTCATCAGGCCTTCAACCCTGATCCGGATCTGTTCCGCCGAGATTTCGGTGTGTCGAAAAACAAGTTCACGCTCGTGGCGGTTCTGACTCTGCCACAAAACAACAGCGACACTGCCAAAAAAAAGAAAGGCTGCGATAGGAAGCAATTTTCTGGAAGGGGCAAGAAACATGGCAGATGCGGCAAATTTTATGAAACAGAAACTTTTTTATTTTTTCCGGATAGTTGGGATTTATTCATATACAAACCACAATGGCCTGAGAAAGCGTCTGATGGTACAATCCTTCCCTACGGTCATATAACACCGCAACTGTACTGTACATAAGGACATCAGGGACAATGCTCAATCCTACTACGAGGGAAGCCGTAAAAGAATAAAGCACACCGATAACTATCTTTAAAAAAAAGAGTTAACACATAGGCAAAAAAGCTGCACAGGATTATGCTGAAAACAATCCCCCCGCCCCCGACCGGGGTCTGAATGAAGAATATGGGGTCAGTAGCGATCCCGAGATGCGGCAGACACAGAACGGGGCCTCAGTAGCGAACTTCAATGTTGCCACAACTGCACGCTGGAAAGATAAGCAGGGGCAGCAACACGAGGAAACTGAGTGGCACAAGGTGACCGCCTGGCAAAAACTCGCTAAAGTATGCGACGAATACCTACAAAAGGGGGCCATGGTGTATGTAGAAGGGGCAATAAAAACCAACAAATGGCAGAGCCAGGACGGTCAGGATCGCTCCACAACCCAGATTGTCGCCAAGGAGTTAAAAATGCTCTCACCCCATCAGAAAGAAAGCAACAATGCTTCTGGTCCTGCTGATGACATTGATGCTTGCCCCTTTTAAGTAGAGGTAGCAGAGCCATGGTGGTGATCTTTGCTGAAAGGCTTTGTTTGTCTGACCTCGATTGCACTTGGGGTTAACGGCAGGGGCAACATGGCAACCACAAATGGGGGGGGGGATCTCAGCTATCCGGTCCCCCCCTGACTCAGATCACTGAGCCTTTGATGCTTGTGCTGTTGGGCACTGTCTTTTCCAGAAGCTTTTCAAGTCTCCGCTGAATTTCTTCTGGACTGAGATCGTTAACAGCCTTGGTTCTCTTGCTTACTGCACCTCTGCCTTTAATGCTGAACTCCTCAGGCAGCTTCCTCTCCAGCCACCATTGCGCCGCCTTGACATCCCCGGCCTTAATCGCCTCTACTATTCTGAGCTTAGCAGCGATGGTAGTCATCGTCTGTAATCGCTCAATTCTTCGGCGAAAGTCAGAATTCGCCCTTAGGAATCTATATGCAGCGTCACAGCTTATACCCGCCACAGCCGCAGACTCTCGGACGGTTAAACCCTGCACGGCATAAAACTCAAGTTTCGCAACTACCTCATCAGTAACTGTACTGGGTCGCCCCATCTTCTTCGGTTCTGCTTTCACGAGAGCAACACCCATATTTTTCCCTCCTGTTGTCTTTTCATTCACGCAAGAATTATACGCCAAGAACGGCGTTTAATCAATGCGTTAAGCAGTGACACGGCAAGAATAGCAAGAAGAGGATGTATATGAAAAATAACATCCCACGACTTGTTGCTGGGTCAGCCTTCTGAAGCTGTTTCTCGATCATATCATTTGGTAGGCGGTGGTCATTGATGTTGAGCATCCTCTTGGATACTCCAGCAACGAGTTGTCATGAGGGTATCACCTGCAATGTTCATCTCGATCGCTGGCTAATCCCTCAACTTTTTAGCGGTCTTCGTGGCCTCTCGTGCCTGTTCCGGAGCCCCCCCCCACTGCTCCCGGATTCCCTGCTCGATCTGTGATTCTTCCTCCTGGTTATATATGGTTTTTCTCAGGGTCTCTGCACAGACATCACGTAGTTGTCCTGTACGATCGGTACGCTCCCAAGTGGAGCCAGGAAAGCCTCGCAGGCAATCTTTGCGCATGGATCACCGCCGAGGAACCGGTCAAGCACGCTATCGGATATCCGGTCGGCCAGCTTGTCGGGGTGGCCTTCGAATACCGACTCGGATGTGAACAGGTAGGAGTTGTGGTTGATTTGAGCTGAACTAGCCCTATTTTTGCCCCTCTCAGGATGATTTTCAACTGCCTGACTGGGTAAGATAGGGTCACTTCTTGCGCTCCGTGAAAAGTGGGGTTTGACGCACTCCAGGGCGAAATCGGTGGGTCAACGCTTTAGCAAGTATTTGTCAGTCGCCCCTGCAAGTTGCTTGCTTAAATCGGCGACGTCCGGCCTCACTCCGAACATAAAAAAAACCGACTCAGCCTGAAAGCCAAAGCGGGTTGCATGATCTCTTTTGAGCTCTTTCTTTAGCTGAATTTATATAGCGCTCAGAAGCTGAATATCAAATCAGCGCTGTTTAATGGATACTACGGATACGTTGGGGGCAAAGTAGATAGGAGATATGTTTACTTTCGAAACTTGGGCTTCAAACGAGCGATACAGTAGGAGTGTCAACCTGGAATAGATTAAAGAATGGTTAATATAGCCACTGGCAATTCACGTAGCGACTAAGAGCCATCAACCGTAGTCTATCACCAATTTTTGCATTCCTTATCCCGACAAACACAATACCAACAGAGCAACCATATCTGTCTGTATCATAGACTTTTGACTGACATCTGTTTTCTTGCGGTTAATGATATCGTGAATTTCTTCGTTTTTTGGGACGAGCTGAAAGATCTCGCACTGATTGAGGTCATGCAAGGTTTGCTCAGCCTTGCTATTATGGTAATGGAAAGCTTGAAACAAGGTTTAAGTGCGAAGAAAGATCAAGCCCAGGGGTTATCAAGATCTCGTCCTCTCCATGTTTAAAAACGAAAGTATCTTTTGCTGTTAGTTTTAGAAAATAGCCGTCATATTTTACGCCCTCCTCGAGGCCCGCTG
>JAQYVF010000128.1 GCA_030145625.1 Desulfocapsa sp.
GTGTCAACATCATCAAACCGACGAGTTTCATTGCGATAATATTCTATTCCAGGAACTTGACGGTTTGTAAAGAGGGTAACTGCCAATCCTTCTTTCCCCGCACGTCCTGTTCGACCGATACGATGGGTATAGGTCGATTCATCTTGCGGTATGTCGTAATTGACCACCATTGCAAGTTCTTTTATATCAAGCCCTCTAGCCGCCACATCCGTTGCCACAAGCACAGAACAGCTTCTGTTAGCAAATCGGACAAGAACATCAGTTCGTTCAAACTGTTCCAGATCACCATGAATAGCGAGAGCATCAATACCGGAATCATATAACTCATCAGCAACATCCTGTGATTGTAATTTTGTATTACAAAATACCAGGATATTTTGAGGTTTGTGATGGGCGAGTATTCTAATAAGCATGGAAAGCTTCTCACTCTGTGCCACTTCATAAAAATATTCCGTTATCTTATTAGCACTTTCTCCAGATATTGTTTGAATTTTGAGAGCGTTCTTTTGAATGGAAGAACTCAGGTCCATAATTTTTTCTGGATAAGTAGCTGAAAAAAGTAATGTTTGACGATTTTCTGGCGTATATTTAATCACTCGGTCAATTTCGGCAATAAATCCCATATCAAGCATACGATCAGCTTCATCAAGTACAAGTGTGTGCAAATCTTTTAAAGACAAATATCCTTTATCCAGATGTTTTAACACTCGCCCAGGGGTTCCCACAATTATATGTGCCCCATGTAATAACGATCCATATTGCGGCCCAAAAGGTGCTCCACCGCAAATAGTCAGTATTTTAACATTATGGATAGCTCGAGCTAAACGACGTAATTCTTTGGCCACTTGATCCGCCAGTTCTCTGGTTGGACAAAGAACAAGAGATTGAACTCTAAATTTTTTAACATCGAGCTTATTAAGTACTCCGATACCAAATGCTGCTGTTTTCCCACTCCCTGTCTTAGCCTGTGCAATAACATCACAATCTTTCAAAATATGTGGAAGACATTCGGCCTGCACAGGAGTCATTGCTTTAAACCCAAGTTCATTGAGATTATGGAGCATCGCCTTGGGAATCGAAAGGCATGAGAAGTTGTA
Source organism: Desulfocapsa sp. (assembly GCA_030145625.1). Lineage (GTDB taxonomy): Bacteria > Desulfobacterota > Desulfobulbia > Desulfobulbales > Desulfocapsaceae > Desulfocapsa. The sequence continues at coordinate 1,098 of JAQYVF010000128.1, forward strand.
ATCATTCATAGTTTATCTTTTAAAGACTGTAAAATTTGGACGAATCGAGTGTTACCATCAGATTTTTCACATAAAGTATATTAATCGCATTACAGAGAATTGCTACAAGCCTAATCGCTAGCGAGTATCTGTCCACAAATAATGTTGCCTTTAAATGGAAGGACTCGGTTAATTTATCGACAGGTGGCCGCAGGAATGACGATGAGATGAACTGAAGATTAGTGATATTTCGAAAATAGTATGTGGTTAGAGCCAATCCTCCGGGGCCCCCTTGCACCTGCAAAGAGTTAGGACAAAGACACACATTGCTGGAAAGGCACTAAGGATCAATTCGTAACTGCACGACCATTCAGTGGAAACAGGTGGGTTTGCAAGAGCGCACAGAACGTCCTGCAATACCGGTGCGAGCAGGTTTCCGGATTATACGAAGAGCGCAATATTGAAGGCGGTTCAACAACGAATGATCCACCCTATAGGAAAGAGCAAATTCAACCTGAAACAGACAAGTGGACGAAACCAAGCCCTTGGCGGATAAATCCGTTCCTACAGGCCACCTTGCAAAATTGCCTTTTCGCCCAAACTCTTCGTTGTGAGAAAAATTTTATCCTCGGAATATCAAACATATGCACCCCAAGGGTACTTGTACCCGTAGTTAGGGTGATTCTTGCAGGGCACCTGCGGTAAAATTTTTCTCATGCCTCGATTTTGAATGAAAATTCTAATTTTTCAAGTTACCCTACAGAAATAGCATAACTTCTTTACCCCCCTGACATCTCTCCCTGGGCTTTTGATATACCTCTTCTCATAATCTTTTGTTCATACATTCGTGTATCGGCCTCGGACAGAAGATTATCTATTGAAGAATGGGTATCAGAGTTGTAACGGGTAAAACCAATACTGATTAACAATTCATATGGCCTTTCTCCTTGAGAATTAGCCAGTTGCATATGTTCTTGTAGTCTGTTCATGACAGCCAGACCTTTTTCTTCTCTTGATGAGCCAAAGATCAGAGCTGCAAATTCGTCCCCTCCTAGACGACTGATAATATCAGATTCCCGGAAAACTTGTTCCAATATCCTGGCTGTTTCTATCAGTGCTCTGTCTCCCATTTCATGGCCGAAATGATCATTGATATACTTCATGTTGTCGAGATCCATATACAGCAGGAACAACACATTATTATGCCGAGTAGCCACCTGAAGCTGTTTCTCAGCCAACCTCATGAATCCCCGGCGATTGTAAAGGCCAGTCAACTCATCCGTTATCGTAATACGTTTTAATTCCTCCTCAAGTTTTTTTCTTTCGCTTATTTCTTCAGACAATTTGACCGTACGATTTTTGACAAGCTGCTCAAGATGATCTTGATGTTTTTTTAGTTCAGCTTCAGCCTTCAGTCGTCTTCCTGAAATTTTCAACGACTGGGTAATTATATAAAAAGTCAGTAGTGTCCGGATTGAAAATTGCAGTTAAATATTAACAATAAAAATGAATAAGTTGGAGCGTTTTTTTACTTGACAAAGAAATAAAAATCCGAGGTCGAACTTCTTGAAAGACAATGAATTCAAGGAGTTGACATGAAAACTGTAAAATTCTACTCTCGGGTGCATATTGCCCCAACACATAGGCAATTAATCAAACCAGCAAAGCAGGTGCTCGTTAAAGCACCACCCTTAGTGTCGAGATCAAACAAACCATTGGCAATGAACACCGAAGACCTACTCAACATTCTGACCTATTATCATTTGCAGGAGTTTTCCTCCGGCAGAGAGCTTATTCAGGCTCTGGAGGAAGATGACTATGCCAGGCAATTTGTTGCTCCTGCAGGTGGAATTAAGCGTTCAACATTCTTTGATACCGTCAATGAGCGTGGTGTTGAACAACTTTTCTCTGTATTTATTGAGTTACAGCAACAAGCTGCAGGGACATTACCGAAACAGCATGCTGATCTTGGTGAACTGGTTGCCATAGACGGGTCACTTATCGACTCCGTACTTTCAATGCACTGGGCTGAATATCGAACAAATTCGAAAAAAGCCAAGCTCCACCTCGGCTTTGATTTAAACCGTGGTATTCCACACAAATTATTCCTAACTGAAGGCAAAGGAGCTGAAAGACCCTTCGTCAGCAGTATTATAAGGCCTGGTCAAACTGGTGTACTGGATCGGGGATACCAGGCACATCATCTGTTTGATCAGTGGCAGGTAAATGGCTGCCATTTTGTTTGCCGTATCAGAGAATCCACGCATAAAAAAATTCTTAAAGAATTTCCTGTGTCGGATAACTCACATGTTTTCTTTGATGCCAAGGTACTACTTGGCTCCTCCAGTGTTAATCAAACAAAAGAGCCTGTTCGCCTTATCGGCTATACAGTTGAAGGTAAAAACTACTGGGTAGCTACAGACCGTTTCGATTTATCTGCTGAGCAAATTGCTTTGATATACAAGCTCCGCTGGGATATCGAAAAGTTTTTTGCCTGGTGGAAACGTCATCTCAAAGTTTATCATCTTTTCGCAAGAAGTAAGAATGGCCTGCTGGTTCAAATTTTATCAGGTCTCATTACCTATCTTCTCTTGGCCATCTACTGCCATGAAGAACACGGTGAATCTGTCTCAATTCGTCGTGTGCGACAGCTCCGTAGCCAAATTAAAAACGAGGCAGCTCAACAAGCTGAACAACAAGCAACTGCCAAGAAACTGAGACGAGAAAAAGATCCGAAGCGGCGAAAACGACTTAAAAAGACACATGCAACTTTCTAACCGGACAGCAATGATAAAAAGTAAGCAATGAGACCAAAAAAGTGATGATCCCAAAAAACGCCACCATCTTCTGAGAAAGTTTGGCTATCTTTTCGTTAACATCATTCAGGTAAACACCGGATCCAATAATCCACCCCCAAGGAGGATAAATTTTCACAAATGAGAGTTTAGGTTCGGTTCGAGTGGGATCATCTTTCCACTGCCACTCATAAAATACGAAACCTTCACCGTTTTTAATTGCTATATCCTTAAATTCTTCAAATAAAGCTTTCTCTTTTGGATCAAGAAATTCGGAAACATCTTTGCCTTCCAAATCTGGTCGATATGGATGCATTATCATATAGGGACGCGTGTCATTAATCCAAAAATAATCAAGATTGTCATCTCCGTAACGCATTCCTCGAAGATGCTCCACGACAATTTTTTGGCCGTTCTCTCGAGTAATATTACCAAGCCGTTCTTCTTTTCCAACAACATCAAGCATGTTCCAAGCGGTATTAATCATTTGCCGGAGCATATATTTTTGTTGATCAACAAGGGCAATCTTAAAGTTAGGCAGTAGATACCCAAAGACTGTTGCAATAAAAAGGCTTATTGCTACAACTGGTGGAAGGATTATTTTTAATAAATCTTTTTTTGATAGAGAAAGTGACATGTTATTTTTTGACATGAACGCTGTAGTTACAGCTTATTAGAACTTCTCTTATCGTCTGAATGAAACCAATGACCCCACTCCCATTGTCTGCTGTTGACCAATCCTACCTAAAGTGTTTACGACTTCTCCGGAATTTTGAATCCAACGTACGTTGCATTACTGATCCCCAACAAGGTGAGTAAGGTATCTGGAAATTCAGGCATAGAAACCATATGCAGAACATTCTGAACAAAGACAGCTCCCAAAACCAACGTCCAGATGACAACCTGGAGACGGTGAAAACTTGCACCATTACCATCGTTGCAGATGTCTCTCCAAAACCCTTTGGATTTACCGGCATCAGCCTGTTTGGATAATTTGTCAATCTCTTTGGATTTTATATCAATTTCTGGTTTGATTGCCATCAAACGGTCTTGGCTTGCCTGTAAAAAGGCAGCTGGATGATTAATTTTCTGCTCCTGAAGTTTTTGCTCCTCCAGCTCAAGCGTGGTAAGTTCGGTTTCTTCTTCAGTGATCTTTGCTAAAATTTCGGCCCTCTTGCTTTTCCCTATCATAACGGAACTCAGGCCGGTGGCACCGCTGATGCCAAGCAAGATGAGCGCCTGTGACGGAATACGTTCCATCGTACCGGTCAAAATCCAGATCCCGGTAAATGACAAAACGACCAGCAACCCCCAAAAAGCCATCTGACTCTTGCCTAAACTGTAATAATTCGTGTCAGCATCGCATAGCATTCTTGTTTTAGTCACCAAATAGCGATATGAAACCAGCAAAATCGCCATCCCAATAATAAAAATCAGCCAAATAGCCAAAGTCGACGCGACAGAGAACTTTAACGGCTTGCTAAATTGTACCACCAATGGAAGATCATTGCCTATGACAAGAGATGGTTGTATCTCCATTTGATAGTGATCATTTTTCATGAACAACCTGTCCCATGCCTTACGTTTGGCATCGTCCTCCGCATCACGGACAAGAGTAAAATTTAAAAGAAGTTCTTTAGGTGATTCAGTCGGTTGGGAAGAGGAAGTTGAATCGGTCACCGGCACGACCTGCAAAGGAGGAGAACTCAGGTCAGCGATACGCTCACTATCAAAATACAATGAAATCGACTTTGTGTTAGACCACGCAACTTCAACCTTTTCGACAAGTTTACCAGTCACTTTAACTTGTAAGATTTCACCCAGTTGAAAACAAAAATCTTTTGCTTTTTGAGCCGTATTCTTACCGACAATGGACAATCCAGGTTTGCTTACAGACGTCTTACCAGCAGGATCAGCTTGGGCGGAAAGTGTTGTGAGACAAGCAAGTAATACGAACAAGACAATAGCGGTTAAGGAACGCATAAGCATCTCCCTTTAGAATTTGTAATACAGGTATGGTGGGTTAGCCCTCAGCCACGTACCATTTAAAATATTTACAAAATTTATTCGTACAAATGCCAACGCCAGATCTTGAGCGCACATTTTAAAATATGAGAAAAACAGGATGACAAAAACAATGAGGAAGCAGGCACATCATGCAATTTCCCTTTTTCATGAAACAGAAAGTTATCCTACTGAAAATTCACAAATAACCGACAAGATAGCAACATTTCCGTAATTGAACATTTTTCACATGAGACTTCTTTCCTCATACTAGAAAAAGCCCCTTTAATCAAGTCGCTTACTCTAACAAAAAGGGCCTTTGCATACGCTGGAGGCACAACTTGAAAGTAATATTACCCACATACACATGAGTGTCAGGCAACGATTGTCAACCTACAGCTCTGCGATTTATGGAAAAGAAGAATAACATAGATAGAATCTAATGCGCCTTGATAGAAGCGAGTAGGAGAAGTTATGGGTACCTTGAAAAATTAGATTTTTTGTTCAAGATCGAGGTGCAGACGAAAAAATAAGCGCAGCATACAGTTGATATGTGAGCATTATTTTTTTTACTGTGACGAAGAGCTTGGGTAAAAAGGCAATTTTTCGAGGTGGCCTTATGTCTTTACTATAAGAAAGGATTTACCCTTTAAGGAACAAAAAACAGGACTCGCAGCTACACAGGAGGGATAAACCAACTGTCTCACACCGCTGCGAGCCCTTTTCTGACAGGCACCAATAAAGCATACCCAAAAAAACTTGTCAGGCTTGAATCAATACATCATCCCGCCCACATAAACTCCTGCACCAACTAACAAGTTTTTGGATGGAACTCGGTAAATATAAGTGACTTTTTTAGATGGTGATTTCTTTCCTGGTTTTGGCCACATATAATCAACCCAGCCTTGTCCAGGATCCCTGGCAATATTCACGAAATGAACAAAGATCGCTTTATCTTTGGCATCGGTTTGCAGGAGTACATGCTCATTTTGAGTAAGTTCAGGCTGCATGGGATGAGCCAGCATTTTCCCGTTCAGATCCATCAGAAATACGTATGAATCTTTCCAGACAAAAGGACCTTTAGGATCACCAAGCAGTTTAATAGACTCTTCCAATCCTCGAGCATTTATGATCGCGGCTGCTTCATGGGTTTTCAGAACACATTCTTCAGTTGTCGCTCTTTCCCCGGCAAATGCCTGAGTGGAAAAAAGAACTAAAGTTGCGATGATGAGAACATTTAGAATTCTTTGCATTGTATCTATCCTTTATTTATTTCTTTTCCTATAGGTGCACACCGTAATAAGTGGTTTATTTGATCCATGGTTTTCCAACTGGCAGCACATCTCTACCAAAGACCTGGGCATAAATGGCATGAGCCATCATATACCACGCCGAAGCAGCGCAGAGCATCAATTCATAGCCAGCGACCTTTGTCAATTCAGGATAACCGAAATGTGCAAGATCAAGGAGAATAAAGCCAATAAGAAGAAGGGTAAATGTTACAGCCATTGCTCCATGAATTCTCATGGCTGGAATCCACATGATGAACGTGTAAATGGTCCAGGCCACCAGGAACCATCCCACGTCGGTTGTACTGGAATGATAGATGTTAAAATGATTGAGGATAAAAATAATTCCAAGAGCAATCCAGAAAGCCCCATAGGATACAAAAGCACTATACCCAAAGTTGTTACCGCATTTAAATTCCTGAAACCCGGCAATCATCTGGGCTAATCCGCCAAATACAAAAGCAAGTGCCACAATGGGCCCGATATCACACCATCCTATATTGTGCACTTGCAACAGCATGGTAGTAAGGGCAAATCCTGCAAGACCGACAACCGCCGGATTCCCCTGAGTCGTTTCTCCGCTAGACATTAAAAAAAACCTCCTGACAAAAAATAGTAGAACAATAAAATATATTATGAAGTATTGGTTAATCACCATACTCCGCTTCAAATTTTGACTTTGGTATAGATACCATATTGAATAGCGCTGGTATAGAGAAAGTGGACATAAAGTAAGGAGGATTTAGATGTCTCCGATGAACCACTCACGACAATCTCGCTCAAAAGGAACAAAGGTCCATCGCCAGAGACAAATATATGCAAATGGAAGCCATCGCCAAGCCCCAGCCTCCTTCCTTTTATCATCCCTCATCAAACAATACTGGATTGTTAGAATTGACAAAGTTGCCTTTAAGGATACCATATCAATGATCAGGTTACCTTTAAGGGTAGCGCACTGGTTTTACCGACCGCCTCTCTTTCCAGATGTTTTTTTGATGATATCCACCCTGAAAATCGAGTTTTTTGATTTATCTATCTTCCCAAAATCTAGCTTATTTTCAAGAAGCATTACAATAAAGAGTAGAGGATAAAATTAAACACATGCTATTATATTCTGATTTTCGATGCAGCAGTGCAATTACAGTTCATCCATATAATATTGAACTATCTCCTGCAGAGAACACCTGCGTGAACCTTAATTCCCTGGCAATCAATCAGATGTACGTTCTTGACCAGGATATTGATGGGATCAGCGGCTTGGACAAAGAGACCAGTCAATAAAGTCATCAAGAAAACAACCACAAAAGGGAAGAACAGGCATCGACATGGATTCATTTCTGCTGTTTCTGTAACAAGTTCAAATTACATACATTGTCTGTATTGTTTCGGGACGCTCTGCTAACCGGCAGGCACGGTTACAATCGGTACTCCCTGGGCTGCACCTCTTTCTGTCAGCGAAAAAAGAAGCATTAAAAAAGTAAACGTTCTTTTTGAGGACATATCTCGATCATCGATATAGAACCAATGGTCCCGATAATGAACGGCAGTGTAAGCGTCCTCAGGTTCAGAAGATTCAACTTTTATGTGAATCAGGGGCAGGATACTTTTTTCGTCCGTAACGTTTGCCTGATGACCTGCATTCACACGCCCTTCAGCCACGTCGGAATCAGGAACATCAACATACGAACCAAAATCGATCAGAATTTGCAGCATCGATCGACTAAGAAGAGCAATTTCTGTATTCCCTCCGGAAATGGCACCATAGACCACAGTGAATTCCTGGGCATTGGTTTTCAGGCCAAGGAGTTCCTTGACCCTGGACATCTCCTTGGCAATTGCTTCATCGGTTGACGACCGAAAAAACATAGCGATACTTTTCTTTTCATTCACTTCTTTGACACGCATTCCAAGGCCGCCTTTTATTTGAATGGCTCGCAAGAGTGTCAACAATTCTATAAATTCCGGATCAGAAGTGGCTCAGTTTGTTTGAACAGTGTTCTGTTGTTTTTAAGTGGAGCTTGTTATCCGGTTTCCTAATATCATTCCGGATAAAGGTAATCTGGCAACGGTTTTCCATTCGTGACAGCCTTTTTCTAGCTGGATATCATTCAATAGCGAGTGATAACCGGAAACTTGATATTTCAAACTCTGAAGAAACCATAATCCCATATTGATGTAGGCTCCGATTCACCCGTGACTCCGGAGCCATTTTTCATCAATGCCTGGGGCACCATCGTTCTATTAGTCGACGACTTCCTCCCATCAACACATTTCAATCATTTAACGGAAAGCCGTCTTTTTGGCCATGCGGAGTCAAAAGAAGACTTTGATTTTGTTCCAGGAGGGTCTTCAATAAAGCCAACTCTTCTTCTACCCTCACTA
>JAQYVF010000045.1 GCA_030145625.1 Desulfocapsa sp.
ATATTTATTATAATACATGCTCAAGTCAAAAAAGATATTCGCATTGAGCCTGGCACGGTAACCTGTTTCATAGGAATAAACTGTTTCTGATTCTGTCTCCTCGTTGCCCATAAGGCGTATAAAAGTGAGCAAACCTCCTTGCTGGGTGGACAAAAGAAAGGCTCCTGCATTGATTTCCGCATCATGTTCAAGGCGTGAGGGGGTACGAACTGATCGTGATATTGCACCCCAAAATGAATGGTTGGAACTCAGGTTCCACATGGCACGAGCGCTGGGTTGCCATTCAAACCCTGTATAATCGTTGTGTTCCAGTTTGGTTCCAATGGTAATTTCACCTCTATCGTCAGCAATAGGAATGCGCCCCTGCAGGAAACCACTGAACAGATTATCTTCTCTGATTTGTGGATCCAATTTATAAGAAAAAATTCCTGGAATGTCCTCTTTGCCTGCAGTGTTGCCCTTTGTGTAGCGGTAGCCGATCCCCCAGAGTATTTCCAGTCTGCTAACCATGTTCAGGCGGTGCTGAAAGTCAAGATCCATGGTGTCAGCTGTCTCATCAACAAAGAATTCGTTGCGTTCGATATGGTCATAATAGACCTGGAGGGTGATCTCCGAATTTTTGGAGAAAGTGCGATTCCAGCGACCAAGTATGTTGCCACCGGAGACGGGGGCGTCGGTGGAGGCAATATTTTGATAAGGTGGGAAGGGGGTGAGGTATTGAATCGATTCTCCTGATTCCCCTTGGTATAAATCCCCCTGTAACGTTACTTTGTTTGATGCCGTAAGGTTCATATCCATTCGAAAACCTCCACGGGCGGAATGCCAGTCATCGGTGGCGTCTTCGTCCGAAGGAGTTTCATAGTTTCCACGGTTGAAATACTTTCCATATAAACGATATGATATTCTGTCGTTTAACCAACCTCCATAGCGGGTGGATATTTCACCACTTGCACTGGTATCGGCGTGCAGAGAGACAAGGCCTCCCTGTGTGTCGGCACTATCTTTACTGATAATGTTGATAACGCCATTCACCGCATTGGCACCCCATAAGGTTCCACCGGGGCCACGGACAACCTCAATACGGTCGATATCTTCAAGCATGACATCTTGTACATCCCAGAACACTCCTGAAAACAGTGTGGAATAAACTGTGCGACCATCAATCATGACCAGCATTTTATTCGCAAACCTGGAAGAGTAACCGCGTGCACTGACAGCCCATTTGTTGGCGTCAATCTGATAAACGTGCATGCCTGGAACCATACGCAGGGCCTCTGGAATGCTTTGAACGCCGTTTCTGCGTAGATCTTCCTGGGTGATGATATAAATAGCTGCAGGGGTATCGGTTACCTTTTCCGGTACTTTGGCGACCGATATCACCTCAAGATCAAGGAGTTCATCTAAAGAGAGGACACCTAGATTTTTAGCATTTGCTGAAGGGGGAAAGGTCGTGGACAGGAACAAAAAGATGGCGATGAGAATATGATGAGTCAGGAATAATATTCGCATTTTTGTGTGTATTAATAGCATATTCTTCTACACCTTTCTTTGAGTGTCCACAATAATGTGCGTCTATCTCAGCCCGTAGCAGGTAAAAAATGTTATCAATCGTATTGGATTCTCATGCTCTGATAACGCTGTACTGTTGCACAATATTTGTCTGTTTTTGTATTTGCCTTCCTGTAAGGTGAATGATTTCAGTGTCCCCAGGCGCTTATAAATATGTTCTGATATTCTTTATCAAATGTCAATGCGATTAAAATATCCACAAATGTCGATACTTGAGATGGTATCCAAAATTGGAAAAGGAGGAATAGTTGCGATTGAGGCATATGGTTTAATTATCTACTTAGGATGAGTCACAAAGTAATGAGTTTCTTTGCTGGCTTTTTATTGTTTAATGTAGTTTTGATGAGTTTACGCTTCATAAGCGTTGAAATCGTAAAAAAGGCTTGTGAACGATTTGCGTACCTTGGCATTGCTTAAATTTCGGTTCTCTTCTACATGAGGTGGTGTAGAAAAAGAGGACATAACGTTCAGTGAATACAGAGTGTCGAAAAGAGGTTTTCAAGTTACCGAAACAGCTTCTAAAAACCTATAGGATTTGTCAATGTAAGGGGAGTTGTTGCTTTCATATGATTTTCTTGGTTTTTCAATAAGTTGAAAGAATAAAAATATCTAAGTGGGCAGGAGGCCTAATGGCAAGATGAAGACTCATGTAGCTGTCTTAAAACCGTATCCCTTTGAGGCAGGTGAAAAAATATTTATCGAGAGTGGCCCGCGGCGTGGTGATTGGCTGGTCCTTGCCTGTAATGAGAAAAAGGTTACGTTACAGTGTCCAATCAGTAAGAGAGAATTTTCCTGGGATCGTTTCTGCTTTCATGTCGAAAATCGTGAACAGGAGTGGCCGACACCGGAGTGATGATTGTGTCATTGGCTCAGATCTGCATGTCAGTTAACATGGCAATAACGGTGTAACGACCTAACTTTCCGATAAAAACAAGGAAGAGAAAAAGCAGTGGCTGTAGACGTAAGATTCCTGCTGCCAGGCAGAGGGGGTCGCCGATGATGGGGAGCCAGGCAAAGAGGAGAGAAATGGCACCGTAACGTTGATAGAGGGCTATGGCCCTGGCCGTCTGCCGCTTGTCTACTCTCAATAGTCTCTTCATGAAGAACCCAGAGCCCCATATACCGATTCCGTAGGTAATGAAGGCGCCCAGAACATTACCCAACGTGGCGACAGTAATTACCTGTGTCGATGGTATTCCCTGGAGGATAAGGGCGACCAGTAGCCATTCAGAGCCCAGAGGCAGGAGAGTGGCTGCCAGGAGGCTGAGCAGAAAGAGGGCCGGTAGGCCATGATCCAGAAGGATATTCTCCATTTTTTGTATTACACATTGAATGGGTTATATGAATGCCTCTGGATTGGGAGATAGGGGGAAGAACTCGGAGCCAGAGAGTCTGTCAGTTAGTCAAGACTACCCATTTTCCCTTGGTGTTGCCAGGATAATCTGTCTCCTGAACTTTCCTTTGTCTGTAAGAAAAATAAGAGCAAATAGCTTCTCACGCAAATCTTCTGCTCAGGAGAGTTATGAATGCATTGGTGATTTTCATCCAGCTAATTGCCGTAGAAGAAAAAGGAGGAAAAGAGAGATGGCAGGGGGAAAGTGACTGGGCGGGTGATGAAAGAGCCAAAGTCGATCGTCTTGCCTGGTATGTGTTGGAGAGATGAAGTTTGAGGAATGTTTACAGGGTGAAAGAGTGCTCCACTTACTTTTCAGTTGATGACAAGACTGTCGGAAATTATCTGGTCACTTCTGGTTTAGATCATAACTCTTTAGTGCCTATGGTCTTGTATCTTTTTGGGGGAGCAGGGATAAGAAAAGCTTCACTCCTTTTCTGTGAGCTCAGCGAGAAAATGTCTTCTCCAACCACTTCTTTGCTTGATCTGAGAAGAAGTGGAGGAAGCTTGTTTTACAAGCTCTCTCAGTTCACTTTTATTGCCTACCAGGGTTGGATCGATCCCATGGACGTCACTTTTGAGAATAATAAAATCGTGGAGTTTGGTCAGAGCTGTTTTTTCTTTTTGATTCAGCTTGATATTCTGCAACAGGGGAGGGCAGTCTTCTTCTGGTCGACTCAGTCCTTTTTGTACTAATTGGATCAAAACGTCGCCATAGGCATTTGCGCATCTGGTGGATATGTCGTCGCAGTCCTGTATGGCTGATTTGTCCTGCATCTGTTGCCTGGCTATGCAGAGGAGGACAGTGTCGCGGATTATATGTCCCCTGGGGCGATTTCTTTTCCGTGCTTCTTTCTCTCTCCAGGATGCAAGTTCCTGAAGAGCGGCAAGGGCGTGGCGATTCAGTTTGCCTGCGCCTTTTATTTTGCGATAACGTGACATGTCGCTTACGCCGATATAGCTTTCAGGGTCATTCAGCTTCTGGAGTTCTTCTTCCAGCCATTTTTCGGCATCCTGGATGGTACGGGCCAGGAGCAGGATACGCACTGCCCGAAGATAACGGACATCATCCATGGCATATTCTTTTTGCCGAGTGTGCAATGGACGTTTAAGCCAGTTCGTTCGAGTTTCTGTCTTTTCCAGTTTGATGTCGAGGAGGATCTCAACCAGGGCTGCCAAAGAGAGAGTGGATGAGAGGCCGGCAAAGCCTGCTGCAAGCCTGGTGTCGAAAACGTTTTTGGGATCAGCTCCTGTGGCATTGCGCAGGATGATGATATCTTGAGGGGCATCATGAAATATTTTGACAACTGCTGGGTCAGCGAGCAACTCTCCTAAAGGAGAAAGGTCATCTAACACGCAAGGATCGATGAGGAAACACTCCTCGTTGGAAAGAGCGAGCTGGATCAGTCCAAGACGGGGATAATAGGTCCGTTCCCATACAAATTCCGTGTCCAGGGCCACTGCATCAATTTTGCGTGCTCGTTCAACCAGAGCCTGGAGATCTTCTGCGTTATCAATCATTGCTTCCTGCTGTATGAAGAAGTTTCATTGGAGTACTTAAGTAATATTGTTTCTGAAACAAGACATATCAGTAAAAAAAATACAAGTAGTATTCGCATAATAGCTATTTGTTGCTGGGTTTTTTGTCTCCATGAAGTAATTTACTTGTTTTTTTATGACAATAAATTCATTATCAAATAATAATTCGAAGAGTTACTGTCTCTTGTTGACGTAGTTGCAGTCATTGAGGAAATAATGGAACGACTCCTTAGGGGAAAAATCCTTAGAAACATGCCTTCCTGGTTAAAGAACCGAACCCTGTCACTATGATATTTTATATCTTAAAGCGTGTTGCGCTCATGATTCCAACCCTCATCGGGGTGATGCTCATCACTTTTACTGTTACTCAGTTTGTACCTGGTGGTCCGGTGGAGCGGATGGTAGCGGAGATGGAAGGACTGGGGAAGGGGGGAGAAGTTGGAGGAGACAGCTCGTTCTATCGGGGAAATTCCGGTCTTGACTCCAGTCGTGTGGAAAAGCTTAGAGAACTCTATGGTTTTGATAAACCACCGCTCCAGCGTTTTTTGAGCATGATGCAAAACTATCTCGTATTTGATTTCGGTTCTTCCTACTACTATCACCAGTCTGTGGTGGATCTTGTGATATCGCGAATGCCGGTTTCCATGTCACTGGGACTGTGGAGTTTTCTCATTGTCTATGGCGTCTGTATTCCATTAGGGATTGCCAAAGCAGTCCGTGACGGTTCTCGTTTTGACATCCTGACCAGTACTGCTATCCTGGTTGGGTATGCTATTCCAGGTTTTGTCCTTGCCATTGTCCTTATTGTGTTGTTTGGAGGGGGATCGTTTTGGAATATTTTTCCCCTGCGGGGATTGGTCTCGGATAACTGGACTGAAATGGGTTTGATTCAGAAAATTCTCGACTATCTCTGGCACATGGTCTTGCCCATTGTTTCCAGCGCAGTTGGGAGTTTGGCTGTTATGACCATGTTAACCAAGAATTCATTTCTCGAAGAAATTCGTAAACAGTATGTGTTGACGGCTCGTGCCAAGGGCCTGAGTGAGCAGCAAGTCTTGTATAAACACGTATTCAGAAATGGTATTATTCCCATTATCACAGGATTTCCAGGATATTTCATTGCCGCCTTTTTTACCGGCAGTCTACTGATTGAGACAATTTTTTCTTTGAACGGAATGGGATTGCTCGCCTATCAGTCTGTTTTGAACCGGGATTACCCGGTGGTGCTGGGGACCTTGTATTTTTTTACTATTATCGGTCTGTTTTCCAGATTGCTTTCTGATTTGAGCTATGTCTTTGTGGACCCGAGGATAAGTTTTGACAGTGTTGAATGATATAAAAACTGATGAAAAGTCCATTGGCTTAGGGCGTAGGCGGTGGCGTCGTTTTCGTCGTAACCGTAGAGGGTTCTACAGTTTTCTGGCTTTTTCCCTTATTTTTCTCATCAGTCTCTTTGCCGAGGGAATCAGCAATGATGTCCCGCTATTGGTCATTTATGAAGGAGAACCCTATTTCCCTCTGTTGAATGAATATCCCGAAACAACTTTTGGCGGTGATTTTGAGACAGAGACTGATTACCTAGACCCCTATATTCTGGAACGTCTGACAACAAACGAAAATAAAATCTATTTTTCATTTAATAGACACAGCTATCAGTCCATCAATTTTGATATTGACGGTCCGGTGCCTTCTCCTCCTACCAGGGAAAATATCCTTGGGACAGATGATCGGGGAAGAGATGTCTTTGCTCGTTTGCTTTACGGTTTTCGGCTCAGTGTACTTTTTGGCTTTGCCCTCACAGGCGTAGGTACCATTGTAGGGATCATTGCTGGTGCTATTCAGGGGTTCTTTGGGGGCAGGATCGATCTTTTTTTCCAGCGCTTTATCGAAATATGGGGTGCCATGCCGGAGCTCTATTTATTGATTATATTTGCCTCCATTTTTAAGCCCAGTGTCCTCCTGCTTCTTATCCTTTTGTCTCTGTTTAGCTGGATGGGTCTCTCCGATTATGTCCGGGCGGAATTTCTCAAAGGGAGAAACATGGAATATGTGAAGGCGGCCAAGGCCCTTGGTGTTTCCAATGTGACCATCATGTATCGTCACCTCTTGCCCAATGGCATGACTCCGGTAATCACTTTTCTTCCCTTCAGGATGTCTGCCTCCATTCTTGCCTTGACCAGTCTGGATTTTCTAGGCTTGGGCGTACCACCGTCAACCCCGAGTCTTGGTGAACTCTTGGCCCAGGGAAAGGCAAATATCGATGCCTGGTGGCTGTCCCTTTCCACCTTTCTTGTTCTGGTAGGAACCCTGGTGCTTCTGATATTTATTGGGGAAGCCCTGCGCGAGACCTTTGATCCAAGGAAAAGCTAAACTGGGTTGCCGGGTTAGTGGGAATATTTAGTAGCCTGCAAATTCCATTGACACACATTTTGGACGTTTGTTGACCATACAATGGTTTATGACAACAAGGATCTTGACAGCTAATCTGCAAATCAGTAGACTGACTAAACAGTCGGTTTTGGAGTGACGGATGAAAAAAGAAAAGCGTGATCAAATTTTAGAGGCGGCATTGGAGCTTTTGGCTGCACAAGGATTTCGTGGTACCTCAACTGCAGAGATTGCAAGACATGCCGGTGTGGCAACCGGTACCCTGTTCCATCATTTCAAAACCAAAGAGGAGCTGATCAATACCCTTTATCTGAAGATTAAGACAAACATGGCAGAGAGTCTGCTGCTTCCATCGCCAGGTGTATCGGGAATGCGGGATGAGCTTCACAATATCTGGCACAATTATGTTTCTTGGGCGCTGGAACGCAGGCAGGAATATAGATTTATGAAGCATTGCGAGGCTTCTCCTTATATTAGCGGAGTACTGCGCAAAGAGTGTGAGGTCAAATTCCTACCGCTTTGGGAATTATTTGAACAGGCGATAGCAGATGGTGTTATTAAGGAATTACCCCTTGAACTGTTGATGAATATGCTCGCTGGAACTATGGATGGCTTTCTTCGTTACCTGATCGCCTATCCTGAGGCGGTCAATGACAAAGAACTTTGGGAGAAAGCTTATTTAGCGGCCTGGGATACGATCAGGTAGTTTTTTTTATCAAAACCAGCGACTGACTAGTCGGTCGCAATAGGGGGGTGAAAGAATTAAATAAAGGGTCCCTTGAAAAATTAGAATTTTCGTTCAAAATCGAGGCATGAGAAAAATTCCACAGCAGGTGCCCTGCAAGAATCACCCTAACTACGGGTACAAGTACCCTTGAGGTACATATATTTGATATTCCGAGGATAAAAATTTTCTCATAACGAAGAGTTTGGGCGAAAAGGCAATTTTGCAAGGTGGCCTAAAGTTGTTTTGGTTACTGGGGCATCTTCGGGAATTGGTAAAGCCATTGCGCAGTTACTTTCTAAAACAAAATTGGCAAGTTTATGGGGTTGCCCGGTGACTGGAGGCGATGGAAGATCGGGCCGCTATCGGGATCAAAATATTGCCATTTGATTTTCCTGCTGATGCGTCGATTGTTGCCCGATTGGGCTTTTGATTGCATGATGAAAAAAACAGATTTCCAATTTGGCCAGGCAAAATGTTTAAGACGATAAAAAGAGGATTGACAATGATGATTTTATTATTGGTGCTGTTGCTCGGTTCGGGACTCTTGTTTGGAGCTTGCGCTCCGCAATTAGGGGCTGCGGGAGACGATGACGGAAACCTGCGTTCGATAAACTTTCGCGACGGTAAGTTCCATAACTTGGTGAAAACCAGTGTCAGTACATCAACGAACGAGACCTTCAGGGCAATGATTGAATACTTTATTGGCAAGCAAAATCGTGAACCGGTAACGTTATTGCCTTCTGTACCTGTTTCGCTTGAGCAAATAGGCAAAAAAAACGATCTCCGAATTACTTGGTTGGGGCATTCGACTTGTCTCATTGAAATAGATGGACGGGTAATTCTCACCGATCCAATGTTCAGTGAACGTGCTTCTCCATTCTCTTTTATGGGACCGAAACGTTTTGCATCGGAAATACCGATTCAGGTGGAAGAACTGCCGCAGCTTGATGCAGTATTGATCTCGCATGATCATTACGACCACATGGATTATCAGAGTATCCTGGCGTTGAAAGGTAAAGCGAAGCGTTTTTACGTCCCTTTAGGTGTTGCCGGTCACTTGCAGCGCTGGGGTATTCCATTGTTACAGATCATTGAACTCGATTGGTGGGAACAAAGAACAAATGATGGACTTTCTTTTACTGCTACCCCGGCCAGGCATTTTTCTGGTCGTGGTTTCATCAGCAATAAAACCCTCTGGGCCTCCTGGGTGATTAAGGGCAATCAGCAGCGTGTCTTTTTCAGTGGCGATTCCGGCTATTTCGGAGGTTTTGAAACGATAGGCGAAAAGTACGGACCTTTTGATGTGACCTTGCTCGAATCAGGTGCTTACAACAAGGCCTGGGCCGATATCCACATGACGCCGGAGCAGACGGTTCAGGCCCATCTTGATCTAAAAGGAAAGATGTTACTGCCTATTCACTGGGGTAAATTTAACCTCTCTCTTCATTCCTGGACAGAACCGATTGAGCGACTTTTGGTCGCTGCAAAAAATCAAGGAGTTTTGGTGGTAACACCGATGCAAGGAGAAAATGTGGTGGCCACTAACCCGCAAACGGTAGAGCGTTGGTGGGGAAAGTCTCTCTACAGCAAGCTAACCGCTGAAAATAACAAAACTACGTATACCGAGATCAAGGATGAGGCAACGTCGATTGAGAACTAAAGGCTGAAATCACAAGCCAATGGTGGATTCTATTCAATGATCCTATAGCTGATATGAAGTAGGATGATAACATGGCTAATGTTCTAGTTGCCAAATTGTCTGTCAAAGACAATGACATCAGACCTTGAGTTATCCATAAAGGAACTGAAAGGTTTGTTGGAAATGATGCCTTGTTATAGGCCACCTTGCAAAATTGCCTTTTCGCCCAAATTTTTCTCATGCCTCGATTTTGAACGAAAATTCTAATTTTTCAAGGTACCCTATAGTTACGTATCATATTGAATATTAAAAAAATGGAATTATGAGAGTTAGTTCGACCATAGATTTTCAATATATAAAGTAAAAATGGAGAAAAGAAATGAAAATTGTTTTGTCAGGTATATCAACGTTGTTTCTTGGCTGCACCTTGATGATGGCCGGAGCCTCAGCTGAGGAAATTAATAAGCTGGATGCAAGTGTGGGGCTTGGGATGATAGTTATCAACAGTGGTAATAATCTAAATACCAAGGGGTCCAATGAGTATCTGACAGATCTTGACTCTGCTGCAGACAAAGAATCGTATGTCATCCCTCTCATTTTGCCTAGTATTACCTATGATGTTGGAGAAACCGGTGGCCTAAAATTGTACCTAGATACAAAACCACCAATTGATGAAGTTGGTGGTTTTGCAATTAATATTGGCGGAAACTACCTTTATGAAGATATAGGAATCCTGGATGTCAATGTGTTTTTTTCTCCCTTTGAAGAGGCATGGGAAAATCCATATGTTGTAGGAGTGTCCCGCACAACCACTTCTACTGCAAAGTATGGAGCAAAAGTGGCCTTTAATAGGATTTTTGGAACCGGATTGAGGACAAATTTTGTCTACATGAATGACGATGTGGACAGAGATGTGATTGGTGATTTAATTCCAGAGCTTGGGAGAGATGGAGAAGTTTATGCCTTAAATGTTAATTATAGTTTCTTTCCTTCAAAAAGACTGGAAATACGTCCACGGGCAGGTATCCGCAAAGGATTTTACGATGGTGACAGCAACTCTTTTACTAAATACAAGATTGACCTGGAAGCCAGGTACAGAAGAGGGAAGTTGATGATTATACCACGTATCTTTTATAGCAGTAGCGAGTATGATGAGGTCAACCCAATCTTTAATGAGACCAGGGAAGATGATGGTTATGGTGTCAGTGTGAAGGGAAATTATATTGCCCCATTTAATTGGGAAGATTGGTCAGTTCAGGGGCTTATCAATTATAGTATAGGGGAAAGTAACATTACTTTTTATGATACAGAAGGCATAAGTGCCGGTCTATTCATGTCCTATCACTGGAACTAGATTGACGTGGTTTTTGACAAATTGTTTTTAAGTACATTTTATGTTGAGGTGTCTGTTCTCTATGTGTGTACAGAAGCATACACTGCTTGCGTAACTTTTCATATTTCTCTTTAACTTGTATTTAGATAACTTAAGTCTTTCAACCCTCCTTGAATCTTGCCAAACAAATGGCACTGTGGTAACCAAGCTATCGCTACACACCCCTGGTTTGAGTAATTATGACTTAGATAAGTACTTCAATAAATGTTGGAACTGAACGAACAGGTAGTGTATGTGTAATTAATATGACAGGTTCAAACAGGGAGCTGGGGGGATATTGTTTTATCCCTTGGTATCCATGCAAGTTTCCAGGAAATTGAATGGAAAAATTCGTCACTGGTAGACCTTTTTCTTAACCGAATTGATTTTACTGTAAATTTATACTGTTATCAATCCGGCTAAGAATGTGGCGCGTTTTTGTGTTATTATGTCAAGGTTGTCTTGAATTTTGTGTTTTTTTGTTTGCAACTCTCGCTGAGTTGCTGAAATTTTAAACTCCAGTTAATAAGGCTCTCTTTTTTTGAATCGTCCTCAAACATTGACATTCTATAGTTCTAATTTTATCATGGAAATTAGTGGCTCTAATTTTTTCTGTTTTTCAGTGGCTAATTGAAAAATTGCTTGGTGAAAGAACGGAGTGCTTGTATGCATAATTCCGGATAGCCAGTGGCAACGACAGCCGGATTCCTTATTATAGGTTGGTAAAAAGTAAATGCTACAGAACTCCATAGCAAGACTGGGCAATACAGGCCTCTATGTGGTCAATGATCTTGGCCGTATGGGGCTTTACCTGTTACAGGCTGTCCGCGGGTGTTTCAGGCGCCCATTTCGTTTTGCTGAATTCCTTCGTCAACTGCACTTTATCGGTGTTGGATCACTGGTCGTCATTTTTTTTACTGCTGCCTCCACAGGTATGGTGCTGGGTTTGCAAGGCTATTATTCCCTGCACAAGTTTGGTGCCGAAGGGATGCTGGGATCAGCTGTTTCACTCACCCTTATCATGGAACTTGGGCCTGTGCTTACCGCTTTGATGGTTGCCGGACGTGCCGGATCAGCCATGTGCGCTGAACTTGGCATCATGAGGATCTCTGAACAGATTGATGCCTTGGATTGTATGGCCGTGGACCCTTTCCGTTATTTGATCTCTCCAAAATTTCTTGCAGCCCTTATTTCGGTCCCTTTGCTCACCGCACTCTTTGATGTAGTTGGTATTGCCGGAGGATATCTGGCCGGGGTCAAACTGATGGGGGTTAATCCAGGCAGTTATTATGAAGGGATGCGTACCAGTGTCACCAATCACGATATCTGGATTGGCGTTGTCAAATCCTTTGTCTTTGGTTTGTTGGTCGTCTGGATTTGTACCGGTCGTGGGTATTTTGTTCATCAGATAAGGGGAGCCGGTTTCGGGGCACAGAGCGTGTCCAGAGTGACGACCCAGGCTGTGGTGCTGTCGTCGATTTCCGTGCTTATTTTTGATTATCTCCTCACCGCTGTCCTCCTATGAACGATATCGCCATAGAGTTTAAAAATGTAGAAAAGTCTTTTATCCGCGAAGATGGCCAAAAACAGGTCATTCTGGATAAAGTTAATTTTACTATTCCTGCTGGCAAAACTACAGTGATAGCAGGTGGTAGCGGTCAAGGCAAAAGTGTTACCTTAAAACTGGTGTTGGGATTGATGGAGGCTGACGGTGGTCAGATCTTTGTGGGCGGCAGGGAGAGCACCAGAAGTCGGGGACGTGAACTGGAAGAGTTGCGGACCCGTTTTGGAGTCCTTTTCCAAGGATCAGCCCTGTTTGATTCCCTGACGGTCTTTGAAAATGTAGCCTTGCCTCTCAGGGAACGTACCAAAAAGACGGAGAAGGAGATCAGAGATCAGGTGCTTTCCACTCTGGAGCAGTTGGAACTTCTGGGCCATGAAGAAAAATTCCCTGCTCAGCTGAGCGGTGGAATGAAAAAACGGGCAGGTTTGGCCCGGGCTCTGCAGCTGAAACCTGAGATCATGCTCTTTGATGAACCAACCACTGGGCTTGATCCGGTAATGACCCAGGAAATTTATCATCTTTTTGCCCGGACTCAGAAGCAGATCGGCTATACCTCTATAATTGTCAGTCACGATATTCCCAAAGTATTTAACCTCGCTGATCAGGTTATCGTTCTTTATGACGGAGGGATGGATATTTTCACCTCTCCTGAAGCGATTCAGTGGTCACAGAAACCCCATATTAAAGAGTTTGTCAAAACCACTATGGGGGAAATTTATCAGAGTCACTTGGTGGAACAATGAAAAACAGCAGTATACAATTCTGGGTTGGAATTTTTATGATTGCCGGATTTGTTGCCTTTGGTTATCTGGCCCTGCAACTGGGTGAGGTTTCGTTTTTGAGCAGCAGTAAAAGCTACACCATTACTGCCCAGTTTGATAATATCTCCGGAATAAAAAAAGGTGCCTCGGTGCAGATTGCCGGAGTGGTGATAGGGGAAGCCTCCAGGATCTGGCTTGACGATGATGGGGTTGCTAATGTTTTTTTGCTGATAAATAAGGAAGTTCAGCTGAACGTTGATTCCATGGCCTCGATCAAATCACAGGGGCTGATCGGGGATAAGTATATTCAGTTGAGTTTGGGTGGGGATGAAGAGTTCTTCCAGGAAGGTGATGTCTTGACCGATACCGAATCGGCAGTGGATCTCGAATCTCTCATCAGTAAGTTTGCTTTTGGCAGTGTGAAATAATTTTGAGTAGCTCAGGACTCTTCCTGATATGTTGATAACCATGAGATACACTATTCTTTTTTTGACGGGAATTTTTCTGTTGGCTTCTCTGGGTTGTGCCCAGCGCCAATCTGCCACCAGTGTGCCGGACACATCGCTGGAAGCGGCTCAAGGGCAAGATGAAGAGTTTGACCTGCTCAGTGACGATTTTTTTAGTGATGCCCCCTCCTCTGTCCATGAGCCGGTATATTACGATCCTCTTGAACCCATGAACAGGATCTTTTTCGAATTTAACGATAAACTCTATTATTGGGTGTTGAAACCTGTGAATACGGCATACAGTGCCGTTGTGCCGGTAGATTTTCGTTATTGTTTCGGTAATTTTTTCACTAACCTGTCTGCCCCTATTCGGCTTTTAAACAATCTGTTGCAAGGGAAATTCAGTGATGCTGGGATAGTGCTCTCTCGTTTTCTCATTAATTCCACACTCGGTGTGTATGGATTGGGGGATCCGGCTCTTGTGGATTTCGATCTGGAACCAAAACCCGAAGATTTTGGTCAGACCCTTGGTGCCTGGGGGGTGGGGGAGGGAATCTATCTCTGCTGGCCTATTCTCGGACCGTCTAATGCGCGAGATACCCTTGGATTTGGTGTGGATGTCTACTCGCATCCTGTGGTCTATTTAAACGATGATCTTCTGGTTAGTGCGGCCTATTATTCCGGGAATAAGGTTAATCTGCTCTCTCTCAACCCGGAAGCCTACGATGATCTGAAAAAATATTCTTTGGATCCTTATGTCTCCATGCGCCAGGTTTATCTCGATTACAGGAGAAACAAGATTAAGGATAAAGCCGCAAAACAGAATGTTGTTGATGAACTGTAGGGTACCTTGAAAAATTAGAATTTTTGTTCAAAATCGAGGCATGAGAGAAATTTCACCGCAGGCATATATTTGATATTCCAAGGATGAAATTTTTTTCATAACGAAGAGTTTGGGCGAAAAGGCAATTTTGCAAGGTGGCCTGTAATTTAATTCTAGCAATGAGGTTTACGCGATGACCGCCAAGCGTCTCTTTTATATTACCCTCTGTTTCTGCTTCTTCAGTGGATTGTCCACTGCTCTGGCTTCACTGGGACCCACCGAAGAGCTGAAGCCTACGCTTAATAAGATTATTGATATCCTTGCTGATTCTGATCTTTCAGGAAATCAGCACAAAGAGGAAAGACGGGAGAAAATCATGACCATTGCCATTCAGGGATTTGATTTCCTAGAGATGGCAAAACTTGTATTAGGCAGGACCTGGAATCGTATTGATCAACAGCAGAAGGCCCATTTTGAGCAACTGTTTACCAAACTGCTTGAAAACACGTATATTGGGAAACTTGAAAGTTATTCAGGTCAGGAAGTCAAATTCCAGGATGAACGAATAAAGGGGAATAGGGCTAAAGTCTCCACCATCGTAGATAATAATGGAATGGCTATTCCTGTCAATTATGTCATGCTACAGAAAGCATCCAGCTGGAAGGTTTACGATATTAATATAGAAGGAGTGAGTCTGGTTCGTAATTTTAGGGAGCAGTTTAAATCAATCCTCAGAAAAGAAAAATTTGATGGTCTGGTTAAAGTACTGGAAGAGAAGAATGCAAGTTTTTTGACAGAGGAAAGCAAGTAGTGGAAGACTTTTTTTCTTTCTTGGATTTTTTGGATGAGGATGGTTGTCGCTCCCTCTCTGTGTTGCTGAGTGAAAAAAAGATATCGGCAGGAGATGTCCTGTTTGACTATGGTGATCCTGCTGAGTCTATCTTTTTTTTGAATCATGGGTGTCTTTCTGTTCACAAGTTCACTGGATTTCAGGAAAAAATGCAGGTTATCGCTTTGCTGGACCCTGGAGCGATTATCGGTGAGGCAGCCATCCTGCAAAACCATGTGCATCAGACACGGGTTTCGGCCATTGAAGATTGCCAGCTTTATTGCCTTAACAGAAAAGATTTTTCCGGTCTAAAAGATCAATCAAGTGAATTGACCAGTCGTTTTCTTGAGCATATTCTCTCTATTGTCACTTTGCGCCTGGAAAAGACATCAGACAGGCTTGCGCGCGTTTTATAACTACCCTTGAAAAAGGTGGTTATTAAACGGATTTTTCATTTTGCCCCCTTTTTTTTTATCATGATTTGAGTGGCCAAGAATTTTTTTCTAGCCATTCTTCCCAAAATTGGGTATTTCTGTGCAGTTTGTCTGATTTCGTATTGCAGAATCCATTTTCTTCATTCGATGATGATTTTGAGCAGGATATATCGAATGAGCGCAGGCTTCAGTCTAACATTGTAATGGGGAAGTGACCGTTCCCGTATGGTATCTGCTGAGTTAACCTTGAATTACTGTGGAGTAAACTGAGTAAAAAAATGCATTTCATTGCGCCTGCGAAGGTGTCAGATTATTCCTTGTTGTTTGAAAATTAAATAAATTAAGTTAGTTCATGCCGCTTGACGGCAGTTGATCTATTGGAGGAAAGCATGGCTGTACCTAAAAGAAGACACTCTCACTCTCGTACCCGTAAAAGAAGATCTCATGATGCCTTGAAGGCACCTGGCATTTCTACTTGCGCCGATTGCGGTGAACCAAAACAACCACATCGTCTCTGCCCAAGCTGCGGTATGTATAAGGGACGTTCTGTTTTTAGTCTGGATGCGGAATTAGAGTAGGACGTTTGCTGTGCATATTGCCTTGGATGCCATGGGCGGAGACCATGGGCCTGATGAGCTGATTGCCGGCGCAATACAGGCAGTGCAGGAGGTAGACCTGCGGGTGACTTTGGTTGGAGATGAGCAACTTATCCGGGCCTCTCTTGACAGATTGTCATCCGCCGGCGATGCGTCGTCTAGATTGCAGGTCGTTCATACGTCTGAAATGGTTGAAATGGGAGAATCTCCTGTTGAGGCCATTCGCAAAAAAAAGAATGCCTCGGTGATGGTTGCGTTTGATCTTGTGCGTACTGGTGACGTCGATGCTGCAGTCAGCGCCGGAAATTCCGGAGCAACCATGGCTGCTGCCATTCGTAAGCTTGGGCGTCTGAAACATGTCGCCAGGCCTGGGCTTGCCAGTATTGTTCCCACCCTGAAGAAACCAGTAGTTATGATGGATGTTGGAGCCAATGTCGATTGTCGTCCTCAGCATCTATTCCAGTTTGCCCTCATGGCCTCAGCCTTTTCCCAGATTTTTGATATCGATGCTCCTCGCGTAGGAATTCTCAGTATTGGAGAAGAAACTGGAAAAGGAAATCATCTGGTGAAAGAGGCGCATGCCATGCTGGCTGAAAGTTCATTAAATTTTATTGGCAATGTTGAAGGAAGAGATATCTTCCAGGGTGATGTTGATGTCATAGTTTGTGACGGTTTTGTCGGTAATATTTGCTTGAAAGTGAGTGAGGGACTTGTCGAGGCTGCCAGTCAGATGATTCGTGAGGGGATTATGGGTTCCTGGGCGGCTAAAATGGGATATCTCCTGGCTCGCCCGGTATTTCGGCGTCTGAAAAAACGTGTTGATTATGCTGAGTATGGTGGTGCACCACTTTTGGGAATCAATGGGACCGGATTGATTTGTCATGGGAAATCCAGTGCCGCAGCAATTAAAAATGCACTCATTGAAACCGGAAAGATTGTTGACATGCAAGTAAACGCAAAGATTGCAGAAAGTATTGCCGAAAATCTTGACGCCACCAGGGAGAGGGATTAATGGGTGCGGTCATTCTGGGGACCGGTTCCTGTCTTCCCGACAGGGTCCTTTCCAACCACGATCTTGAAAAAATTGTTGAGACTAACGACGAATGGATTCGTACCCGTACCGGTATAAATACTCGTCGGATAGCTGGTAAGGGTGAGGAAACGTATCTTCTCGCAACTCTAGCTGGTCAGCGTGCTATGGAGAAGGCAGGAATAACGGCAGAGGAGATTGATCTCATTGTCGTTGCCACCATGAGTTCTCATATGCTCATGCCGTCATGCGCCTGTTTTGTGCAAAAGGAACTAGGTGCAGTAAAGGCTTTTGCCTATGATATCAATGCGGCTTGTTCCGGATTTCTCTTTGGCCTGGATATGGTAGACAAGTATCTTCGTGGAGATCGGGAGAAAAAAATTCTGCTGATTGGAGCCGAGACACTTTCCAGTCGTACAAACTGGGAAGATCGAAATACTTGTATCCTCTTTGGAGATGGCGCTGGTGCTGTGGTCATGGGTTATCGTGACGAAGCACGTGGAGTTGTTGCATCCAATCTGTTTTCTGATGGTAAGCTCTGGTCTCTACTCTGTATGCATAATGCTCCTTCTTATAATCCAGACTTGATTCATCCCGATCATCCCGGTACTCATATCCTCATGGAGGGCAGAGAGGTTTTTAAATATGCAGTAAAGGCTATGGAAGGTGCTGTTTTAGATCTTCTGTCCAAGGAAAATATCGATCTCGATTCCATTGGACTCATGGTTCCCCATCAGGCCAATATCCGTATTCTCAATAAGCTAGTCTCCCGATTAGGCATCCCCAAAGAAAAAGTATTCATAAACGTCCAGAAATATGGTAATACATCCGCTGCTTCCATACCCATTGCGCTTGATGAGGCAAGCCGGGAAGGAAGATTGAAAACTGGTGATTTGCTCTTAGTTTGTTCTTTTGGTGGAGGGTTCACCTGGGGAGCAGCTTTGGTAAGATGGTAAACAGGAGAAACAATGGATTATTTTTTTTCAGAAGAACAGAGTATGATCGTAGAGATCGCTAAGCAGATCACTGATGAGCGTATCATTCCACACCGTGCCGAGTTAGATGAAAAAGATGAATTTCCGCGTGAGATTCTTAAAAGTATGGCCCAAGCGGATCTTTTTGGTGTACCGATTCCTGAAGAATATGGTGGTTTTGGTGGCGGATGCCTGGATATCGTTTTGGCCTTGGAACAGCTTGGTCGTGGTTGCATCGGTGTGGGAACTGCCTTTGCGGCCAGTGCTCTTGGTGTCTATCCCATCATCATTTCCGGGTCCGATGAGTTAAAAGAAAGATACCTTCCTTCGGTTGCCACTGGTGAAAAATATGCCGCGTTTGGTCTTACCGAAGCCAATGCAGGTTCTGACGCCTCAGGTATTCAGACAACTGCAGTTTTAGATGGTGAAGAATGGGTCTTAAATGGAACCAAACAGTGGATTACTAACGGTGGTGAAGCACAGATCTATACAGTAGTTGCCATTACTGATCGAAAAAAAGGTGCTCGTGGGGCCTCCATGTTTGTTGTTGAGGAAGGTGACGTTGGTTTTAGCTGTGGACCCAAAGAAAAAAAGATGGGTATCCGAGCATCATCGACCACCGAATTAATCTTCAAAGATTGCCGGATTCCCAAAGACCGTATTGTCGGAAGAGCCGGAACTGGATTTATTACGGTGATGAAGACCCTTGATTCTTCTCGACCAGGTATTGCCGCTTTAGGCCTTGGCATTGGACAGGCGTGTTTAGACGAGGCTACTACCTATGCTAAGCAGCGGGTACAGTTCGGTAAACCTATTATTGCTTTTCAGGCTGTGCAGCACATGCTTGCAGATATGGCCATTCAGCTTGAAGCCTCTCGTGCTCTGGTCTATTCCGCTGCCAAACATATAGATGCTCATCCCAAAGATATGTCCAAGGTCTCTTCTATGTGTAAGGTCATGGCTACTGATATGGCCATGAAGGTGAGTGTCGATACCGTTCAGGTCATGGGGGGCTACGGATATATGCGTGAATATCCCGTAGAGAAAATGATGCGAGATGCCAAGATTCTTCAGATTTATGAAGGAACTAATCAGGTGCAGCGCAATGTCATTGGACAGGAACTTAATAAAGAATATTCCCGCAAATAAACCTGCAAGAGGAATGCAATGAAGATTATTGTTTGCGTAAAACAGGTCCCGGATGCCAAAGATGTACGCTTGGATCCTGAGACTAATACCTTAGCCAGGGAAGGGGTTCAGTCCATAATGAACCCTTATGACCAGCATGCGCTGGAAGAGGCTGTACGGTTAAAAGAACAACTGGGTGGAGAAGTTACTGTATTAAGCATGGGCCCGCCTCAGGCAGTGGATGTTTTAAGACAAGCCATCTCCTGTGGAGCAGACCGTGGGGTGCTTGTGTCTGATCGAGCCTTTGCAGGCGCCGATACCTGGGCTACCTCTTACACCCTGGCCAAGGCCGTTCATAAGATTGGTGATTTTGATCTCATTCTCTGTGGTAAACAGGCAATTGACGGGGATACTGCTCAGGTGGGTCCTGGTCTTGCCATACAGCTTGATATTCCTTTTGTAACCTGTATCCAAAAAGTTCGTGAAGTCGACGATAAGGGGTTGGTTCTGGAGCGGATGATGGATGACGGCTATGACGTTGTAGCTGTTTCATATCCTGCATTGCTGACCGTAGTCAAAGATTTGAATGAACCCCGCATCCCTTCTCTCAAGGGTAAAATGAAGGCAAAAAAGGCAGAGTTTGAGATTTTTTCAGCCGAAGATGTCGGTGCTGACTCTACCTGTATAGGTCTGGCAGGATCACCCACTCAGGTGGTCAATGTTTTTCCTCCGCCACCTCGTGGCAAAAGAGCTGTTTTGACAGGGACCGTTGAAGAACAAATCGAGCAGTTGGTTGAAAAATTAGCTGTCTATCTCTAGTCCTGAAGGACTCTTTTTAGTACCTCTCTTTTCAGGGGAATAAGTGCTTTACCAGCAGGTAGTATAAGAAACTGTTTATGAGGCACGAAGCAGACAGGAGAAAAGAATGTTGATCGTAGATAGTGAACTGTGTATCGGTTGCGGTGTCTGTGAGGAAAGCTGCGCCTTTGGTGCCATTGAAGTTGTTGACGGTTGTGCCGTAGTTGGAGATGCTTGTACCCTCTGCGGTGCCTGCGTAGAGAGTTGTGAAGTAGAGGCTCTGGAAATAGATGGCGGGGAAAAAAGTATCCAGGCAGATTTCGAGAGTTGGCAAGGTGTTTGGGTGTACTGCGAGTTCAGGGCAGGGACCTTGGCCCCGGTGTCTCTGGAGCTTCTTGGAGCAGGTCGAAGGCTTGCTGATGCACGTGGGGTGAGCCTTTCTGCCGTGCTCATTGGTGCTGATACTGGAGATACCGCACAGAGGCTGATTGGTCATGGTGCTGATAGAGTCTATCGAATAGACGATTCTGCACTGGCCTATTTCACCGATGAATCTTATGGCGCAGTGTTAACGGATCTGATCAAGACACACAAGCCTGAGATTGTCCTTGCCGGAGCTACTGCCATCGGCAGGTCTTTTATCCCCGGTGTGGCTAATAGCCTTGGTGCCGGACTGACAGCAGATTGTACTCAACTCGACATCCGTGCAGACGACGGAGCTCTTCTCCAGACTCGTCCGGCATTTGGTGGAAATATTATGGCCACCATTGTCTGTCTCAGTTCCAGGCCTCAGATGTGTACAGTTCGTCATAAAGTCATGAAGGAGTTGGAATTCGATTCCAGCCATCAGGGTGAGATAGTTGATGTTACACCGGATCCTGTATTGCTGCAGAGCAAGGTGCGTGTGTTAGAGTCTGTTATTTCCGAGCAGGATAATGTGAATATCCAGGAGTCAGACATCCTGGTGGCCGGTGGTCGAGGAATGGATAATGCTAAGGGATTTGAGCTTATTCGTGAACTTGCCGATTCCATTGATGCTGCCGTAGCCGCCAGTCGAGCCGTTGTCGATGCCGGATGGATCGCATATCCGCATCAGGTCGGACAGACCGGAAAAACCGTGGCTCCGAAACTCTATATTGCCTGCGGTATCTCCGGAGCTATCCAGCATGTTGCCGGAATGCAGTCATCCGAGACCATAGTTGCGATCAATCGCGATGAGAATGCACCTATTTTTGATATTGCGGATTTTGGCATTGTCGGAGATATGTATGAAATTATACCAATGCTTATCACCAAAATAGAAGGACAGCGAGGATCATGAGCCTAAAGAGCAAAAATGCACTTGTTACCGGAGGAAGTAGAGGAATCGGACGTGCTGTCTGTATACGTCTTGCAGCTATGGGTGCTCATGTTTATATAAATTATGTAAGCAATCCTGATGCGGCAGAGGAGACTCGGCAGGAAATTATTGGTGCCGGCGGGACAGCCGAGGTTATCGCTTTCAATGTTGCTGATACCGCTCAGGCGGAAGGTGCTATAAAACAGCTCATTAAGGATGCAGGCTCCCTCGATATATTGGTGAACAATGCTGGTATCACCAGGGATGGACTCATGGCCCGAATGAAAGAGGGAGATTGGGATGCTGTGCTCGATACCAATCTCAAGGGGGCTTTTATCTGTGCAAAAGCGGCATCCAGAGCAATGATTAAAAAGAGATGGGGCCGTATTGTCAATATCTCTTCAGTGATCGGTTTTGCCGGAAATGCTGGACAGATCAATTATGCCTCAGCAAAGGCTGGTATGCAGGGATTAACTAAGTCCATGGCCAGAGAATTTGCCTCGCGCAATATTACTGTGAACGCTGTGGCGCCGGGATATATTGTGACAGATATGACCAGTACGCTGGCCGAGGATATCCAGGAAAAAATCAAGGCAGAAATCCCATTAGCCAGCCTTGGCACTCCAGAAGATGTGGCTGGTGCCGTAGCCTATCTTGTAGGCGACGACAGTGCCTATATCACAGGACAGACTATTCATGTCAATGGTGGTATGTATATGTGATTTACAGTTTGTCTGGAGTTTGTTACTAATGAAGCGTTTTAAACTAGTTTGTAATAGAGTTGCCGGGAAGACCCGGGCTCACCAAAAATAGAATAGATAACCCCATAGAGGAGATAGAAAATGGCAATTGAACAGCAGATGGTTGATATTATTGTTGAGCAGTTGAGTGTTGATAAAGAAAAAGTTGTTCCCAATGCATCTTTTGTTGATGATCTTGGTGCAGATTCTTTGGATCTTGTTGAACTGATTATGGCTATGGAAGAGGAATTTGATGTAGAAATTCCTGATGAAGAGGCCGAAAAAATCACCACAGTGCAGAATGCCATAGATTTTGTAAGCAATTTGAAATAAACGATTTTCAGGAACTTCAGTTCCTGAAAATCTCTGTCAAAAAAGCATATTTAATCTCAAGAGACGTTCAATGGTAAAACGTAGAGTTGTGGTTACCGGTGTAGGATTGGTAACCCCCTTAGGAACAGGAACAGATAAAACCTGGAATAATATCTGTGCTGGCAAGAGCGGAGTAGGTTCAATTACTCGGTTTGATGCAAGTGAGCTTGCCGTAAATATAGCTGCGGAAGTGAAAGATTTTCACCAGGAAGATCATTTCGACAAAAAGGCAGCGAGACGCCTTGATCTTTTTGTTCAATATGGGATAGTTGCTGCAAAATTTGCCGTGGAAGACAGTGGGTTGACTATCAATGATGAAAACTGTACGCGAGTTGGCGTGATCACCGGTTGTGGTATTGGTGGTCTGCCCATCATTGAAAAAACACATTCTGTGTGCCTTGAACGCGGGGCAAAAAAAATCACACCTTTTTTTATACCCATGGCAATTCCTAATATGCCTTCCGGGCATATTTCCATGCAGATTGGAGCAAAAGGTCCGAACCTTGCCCTTTCCACTGCTTGTGCAGCAGGAACCCATGCTGTAGGTGAGGCGTATCGGACTATTGTTTATGGTGACTGTGATGCCGTAGTTACCGGAGGGACAGAGGCAGTTATTTGTGTTTTGGGAGTTGGCGGATTTAGTTCTATGAAGGCCTTGTCCACAAGAAATGATGCTCCGGAGCTGGCTTCCCGTCCATTTGATAAGGATCGTGATGGCTTTGTAATTTCTGAAGGCTCAGGAATGTTGGTTGTGGAAGAACTTGAGCATGCTCAAAAGCGAGGGGCTGAAATTTATGCCGAGATCGTGGGCTTTGGTGCAACAAGTGATGCCTACCATATTGCCGCACCTCCAGAAGATGGAGAGGGAGCTGCGCGATGTATGAATATGGCATTGAATGATGCAGATATGAAACCTGAAGACATTGATTACATTAATGCTCATGGGACGTCGACTCCTTTGAATGACAGATGTGAAACACTGGCCATTAAGACTGTTTTTGGCGATCATGCCAGCAAGCTGGCCATTAGTTCTACAAAATCGATGACAGGTCATATGCTGGGTGCTGCCGGGGGAATTGAAGCTGCTTTTACAGCGCTTAGTATTCGGGATCAGATTGCTCCGCCTACCATCAATCTGCAGACACCCAGTCCTGAATGTGATCTCGATTATGTTCCCAATAAAGCAAGGAAAATGGAAATTAGGGCTGCACTTTCTAATTCCTTTGGTTTTGGCGGGACCAATGGTGTTGTGATCATGAAGCGTTTTGATGAGTAGTATTTTTCTTATTTTCTGCGTTCGGTAAAAATTCGTTTGTAAGGAGAAAGAGGTGAAGATAGTAATTGGCTCTGATCATGGTGGGCTTGCATTAAAAAATAATGTTATTGCCCTGTTGCAGGAGCTTGGCCACGACGGAGAAGATGTCGGTTGCTTTGAAAACGATTCCGTTGATTATCCGCAATTTGCCGATCTGGTATGCGAAAAAGTTGCCAAGGGTCATGCAGACAGGGGAATCCTGATCTGTGGTACCGGCATTGGTATGTCCATGGCTGCCAACAGGCATGACAATATCAGGGCAGCGCTGTGTAGCGAACAGTATACCGCACGCATGAGCCGGGAACATAACGATGCCAATGTTCTCTGCATGGGAGAACGAGTGACGGGGCCCGGTATTGCCGATGAAATAGTTCGCACCTGGTTGGGTACCTCGTTTTGTGGTGGCAGGCATTTGCGCCGCATAGAGTTGTTTAATTGATGGAGTTGTATCATACTGGTATATGAAAACCGGCATTGCAGAACAGGCATGCCGGTTTTTTCGTCTGTTATATATTTGAAGTGAGAGGAATTAGAGTATGTCATCCCTGCAAAATACAGATCTGGATGTCTTTAAGTTTATAAACAATGAATTTGATCGACAGAATAGTCAGCTGGAGTTAATTGCCTCGGAAAACATTGTTTCGGGTGCTGTTCTTGAGGCTCAAGGGTCTATCTTTACCAATAAGTATGCAGAAGGGTATCCGAAAAAAAGGTATTACGGCGGATGCGATTATGCTGATGAAGTTGAGACTTTGGCCATTGACAGGGCCAAAGAGATTTTTGGTGCTGAATACGCAAATGTACAGCCCCATTCAGGTTCCCAAGCCAACATGGCAGTCTATTTTGCGACCCTGAAACCTGGCGACAAGGTACTTGGTATGGATCTTGCTCACGGTGGCCATTTGACCCATGGCAGCGCCGTTAATTTTTCAGGCCAGTTGTTCAATTTTATCTCCTATGGTGTTGATCGGAAGACTGAGCAGATCAACATGGAGGAAGTAGAGCGTATTGCCTTTGAGAATCGCCCAAAAATGATTGTTGCTGGAGCCAGCGCATATTCCCGATTTATTGATTTTGAAGGATTTAGAAAAATTGCCGATCAGATAGGTGCCCTGTTCATGGTTGATATGGCTCATATAGCTGGTCTTATAGCCGGTGGAGTTCATCCTTCGCCTGTTCCTTGTGCTGATTTCGTCACTTCAACTACTCACAAAACTCTTCGTGGGCCCAGAGGCGGACTGATCCTTGCTAAAAGTAAGTGGGAAAAAAGCATTAACTCTAAGATTTTCCCGGGGATACAGGGTGGGCCTCTTGTCCACGTGATTGCAGCCAAAGCTGTTGCTTTTAAAGAGGCAATGAGCGATTCGTTTAAAACATATCAACAGCAAGTTGTAGATAACGCGGCAGCCCTTGGGACTAATCTCATTGACAGAGGTTTTCGTCTGGTGTCTGGAGGCACTGATAACCACCTTCTTCTCCTGGATCTCACCAGTAAGGATATCACAGGTAAGGAGGCTGAGGAACTTCTTGAAAAGGCTGGGCTTACCGTTAATAAAAATGCGATTCCTTTTGATGGTCAGCCACGATTTGTTACTTCCGGTGTTCGCATTGGTACCCCGGCTGTTACCACTAGAGGCCTTAAAACCAACGAGATGGAACTCGTTGCAGGTTGGATTGAGCGTGTCATCAGGGATCGAGATGAGGCATCTCTAACAGCTGTTCGTCATGAAGTTCGCGAGTTGTGCAACAAATTTCCTCTCTCAGCCATTATTTAGTGTTTTACAAGTGAGTTTTTTTATTTCTTTGACATTTAAAAAACTGAAATCTTAAGAATCCTATCAACTGTGAAGGCATTTGTGCCCATTAAGGATTAAAAAGAGTCCTTAATGGTAAAATGTAGCTTAAGCCTCTGGAGACAGCATGAAATGTCCATATTGTGGTCATCTTGATAACAAGGTCATTGATTCACGTTTGAATAAGGAGTCTACTATTACCAGGAGAAGGCGTTCGTGTCTTTCCTGTGACCAGCGTTTCACCACATATGAGCGATTGGAGGTGATGTTGCCAATGCTTGTCAAAAAGGATGGACGCAGAGAGGTTTGGGACCGCCAGAAAATGGTTATCGGTTTAGAAAAAGCTTGCGAAAAACGACCAGTAAGCTGCGATAATATCGATGAATTTGTTGATCAGATAGAGAAGAAACTACAGGATTATGGTTCCAAAGAGGTACCTTCCAAGGTCATTGGTGAATGGGTAATGGAAGAACTGCCTAATCTGGATGAGGTCGCCTATGTTCGCTTTGCATCAGTATATCGTCAATTTAAAGATGTCAATGAATTCATGGATGAATTAAAAGGCTTACTCGATTCCAGAGATGAAAGTGATTCCGAGAAAGATTCCTGAGCAGATGAAGGCGTCGCCAACTGACCTCCGTTTTATGCGACTTGCATTGCGGGAGGCGAGGAAGGGGCTGGGGAGAACTTCTCCTAATCCTTGTGTTGGTGCTGTAGTTGTCCAGGATGATAGTGTCGTCAGTCGAGGGTACCACAAAAAGGCTGGCACCCCTCATGCTGAAATTCATGCCCTGCGCAAAGCTGGTGGACAGGCGAGTGGGGCTACAATCTATGTCACTCTGGAGCCATGTAGCCATACTGGGCGAACACCTCCTTGTTGCCAAGCTGTTGCTGCTGCTGGAATCAAGCGGGTGGTCGTAGGGATGGAAGATCCCAATCCACTGGTGAGAGGGAGGGGCAATACCTATCTCCAGGATCATGGGATTGAAGTCCTTAGTAGCGTCTTAG
This sequence comes from Desulfocapsa sp., assembly GCA_030145625.1. Taxonomy (GTDB): domain Bacteria; phylum Desulfobacterota; class Desulfobulbia; order Desulfobulbales; family Desulfocapsaceae; genus Desulfocapsa. The sequence continues at coordinate 26,578 of JAQYVF010000045.1, forward strand.
AGCAGGAATGTCGAGAGCTAAACCTTCCTTTTATCAAACATATCACCTCCGGAATGCCATTTGTGGTGATGAAGGCCGGTATGAGCCTTGATGGGAAAATCAGTTATCAACTTGGACAACCTGGATGGATGACAGGGAAGAACAGCTCAAAAAAGGTACACGAGCTACGTAACCATTTTGATGCTATTCTGGTAGGCAGGGGGACTATAGTAGTCGATGATCCCTCCCTAACCACTCGTCTTCCTGGTAAGCGTGGCAGAGATCCGGTTCGGGTGATCCTTGATAGCCGTTTGCAGCTCTCGCTGACATCTAAAATTCTTCTTTTGGCTTCTCCCGCACCTACTCTTGTTTTTTGCAGTCACTCAGCCGATGAAGAGAAAAAAGACGAATTAAGGTCAATGGAAAATGTCCTCATTTGCGGTGTTAACTGTGATGCAGATGGTGGGTTAAACCTGGTTGAGGTCTTGGCAGAGCTTGGCAGGATGGGAATATGTTCGCTCCTGGTGGAAGGAGGAGCAGCCGTTCATGGCAGTTTTCTCAGGCAGGGATTGGTAGATAGGGTATTCCTCTTCATGGCCCCTCTGTTTGCTGGCTCCAACGGTACACCCTTGGTGAGTGGTTTTTCGGTAGGAGAACGAGCAGAGGCCCTGACGTTGAGAGATGTACGCTATAGTCGATGCGGTGATGACATGCTCATTCAGGGAGACCTGTTCAAAGCTTTTTTTTAAAAAAAGCAGTCATTGAAACTCTTTTTTTTCTTTTTTCAGTCAGCTAAGGCTTTTATTTTCCGGAGCCGATTTTCTACCTCTTTCAGAGTATCAAAACGCAGAGTTACATAAACCTCATCTTTTTCAAATGCCGGGCTATGACTGATACTACATGCTGGAGGCAGCTGCATTTGAGAGACTGTTTTTTTGAAAGTTTCCTCGGCTGCGCCACTTTCCGGTGAAAGTCTTTTTTGTAAAATTGTGAGAAGTGCTGATGCCTTTTGTGGTCGATTCATCTCGGGGTGATCAAGGATAAGGACAAAGTCAGGCTCTGCCAAGAGTGTGGTAATTGTCTTCCCCTGGCCCAAGGCCAGGTCTTTTGTGAGCGCTAAAAGCCTTTTTTGTTTTCCTCCACCAAGTTCCAGTTCTTGAAATATCCAGTGCAGTGTAAGTCTGTCATCAGATGGTAATAGTAGCAAGTCAAGTGCGAGTCTTTCTCCAATCTTTCCAATGTGAATATTTTTCTGTATACCTTGTTCAAGATCAAGCAACGGCAGCGTTCGGATAATTATATGGGCCTGCACTTTTTCTTTAAGGATTGGAAGAAAACAATGGGCTGCCTTCTCAACCTCCATATATTTGAGGCAGTATTTGAAAAAATATGCTTTTTCCATAGGGCTGAGTGTCCCTGAAATCAGCTGGTCTTCAAGAATATAGTGCAACACTCTTTGGGGTGGGGTCTCTTCGTCGAGTATCAGAGCATTGATTGGTGTTGGTAGCTGCTTATCAGTCTGGTGGGCTCGAAGTCTATTTCGCCCACAGAGTAACTGGTACCTGCCGTCAGGACGTTTGTGCACGATTATCGGGCGTAACAAACCTATGCTTTGAATGGAGTGTAGAAGTCTGGGTGATGGTTCGTGAGAAAGAAATGGATGGATGTTCCATTCATCTGAAAGGTCAATATCTTTTATGTCTATTTGTCGAAGAGTAGGGGAGTGCAGCATGCTTTTCACAGGTACAGGAATTTGGGAAATTAGAGAATTGGGAGAGTTATGAAAAACGGGGGGCAGTTAAAAAGCAAAAAAATACCTGTACAGTGTTGTGTGAGACGCAAAACTGTACAGGTTTATACCCTAAAGGAAGACTGTCTTTGTAGAGTACTTCTCGGAGGCAGATTAAGCTTCGTTGATTTTATTACGAAGAATGCCTGATGGTTTAAAGGTGACAACCCGACGGGCATCCAGGGTTAATTCGTCACCAGTCTGGGGATTGCGTCCTCTGCGAGATTTCTTATCTTTGACGTTGAATTTGCCAAATCCACTCAATAGGAGGTCGGTTCCATCAATGAGGGAAGACTTTGAGATACGAAGAAAGGCCTCAACAGAATCGGTAGCCTGGGCTTTTGTCAAAGAACCATGGGATTTGTATACCTGTTGTACCAGGTCAGCTTTTGTAAGGGTCATGTTTAGATTCTCCTTTTAAAATAATCGATTGGTATTTAAACTCTGTAGTTAATGATAGGCGTACGGAGAATAAAGTCAACAGTTAGATAGTTTTTTTATCCTCCAACGGCACTGGCCATTGAAAAAATCGGAAGATACATGGCAATTACAAGTCCACCAATCATACCTCCAAGAAAAACCATCATAAATGGTTCGATCATGGCTGTAAGATTTTCTACGGCCTGATCAACTTCTTCGTCATAAAAGTCGGCGATTTTGGCAAGCATAGTGTCCAAGGCACCAACCGATTCACCGACATTGATCATTTGAACGACCATGTTGGGGAATACGCCGCTTTCTTCAAGGGGTTCAGCAATGGGGCGACCTTCGGCAATACTGTCGGCAACACGGAACACGGCAGCTTCGATGATCTTGTTGCCTGCTGTCTTTGCAACTACCTGTAAGGCTTCAAGAATTGGGACACCACTCTGAAGCATGGTGCTGAGAGTCCTGGTGAATTTTGCCACTGCAACTTTTCGAATCAAAGGGCCGGCGACAGGAGCTCTGAGGACCATTGCATCCATCTTTATCCGTCCTTTTTCCGTATTGTATATCTTCTTGATAGTATAAAAGACAGCCACTGTTGCCATAGCAATCCAGAGAAAATTGGATTTGAAATAGCTGGACATGTTTACCACTATCTGTGTGGGCATTGGGAGTGCCGAGCCAAAACTTGCGAACATCTCTTCAAACACAGGGATGACGAATACGAGGATGACAACTAGAATAAGAACGGCAATAGCCAGGCAGATTGCCGGATAGGTCATGGCTCCTTTGATCTTTTTCTTCAATGCCATGGATTTTTCCATGAAGAGCGCAAGGCGACCGAGGATGGTATCCAAGATACCGCCGGTTTCACCAGCTTCGATCATATTTGAAAAAAGGTTGTCGAATACCTTGGGATGCTTGCGCATGGAGTCGGCAAAGGTTGTACCAGTTTCAACATCCATCCTAATGGTGGTCAGGACTTTTTTGAAAGTTGAGTTTTCCTGCTGTTTTGAAAGGATTTCAAGGCTTTGTACCAGCGGTAAGCCGGCATCAATCATGGTGGAGAGCTGCCTGGTGAAGATAACTAAATCCTTACCGGTAACCTTTGGTTGAAAAAAGGAGATGTTCTCCAGTAGATCCTTAGACTTTTCTTTGATAACCGGTTCTTGAATGCGAAGTCGCTTGATATGGCTGAGGGCTGCCGCCTGATTAGGGGCCTCAATTTCTCCCTTGCGTTTGTCACCGTATGAATTGATACCTTTCCATGTATAGATAGGCATTATATTCTCTCCTGCTTGAGCTGATTTTTCTAGGGATTGCCTATAAGTGCTGTGAATGCAAAGATTAATTATCCTAGTGGAATAAATCTCATTCTATATCATGAAGTTGTAGATTACAAGGAAGTCTACTACTATCTTTCTTTTTTTTGGATAGGGGTAAATATACACAACATTTGTGGGTGAAAAGAGAGTCAGGAGTGATTGAGAGAAAGCTTTTATCACCTTAAGATTGGTCTTTGTTGATGTGGCTAGAATATGTCTTGTTTGACTGGTATCAGTTCTTACAGTTTTTTTGTTCTTGTTTTAAATATGCTGTCCTGTTATAATATAAAGTTCTGTGAACTGTAGATGGAAGACTACACATTCCTAGCTTCCTGATAGACAAAAAAAATTACAAAATTGTTTTTTATACTTTGAGGAGAACAATATGCAGAATCAAGCTGCGATGACTTATGGTGAAAGGAATTTTCAACCTGTTGTTGAAAAGTGTGAAGGATGTGAGAGGATTGTGGATGAGGCCGGAGCACAATTTTGTCAGTCCTATCTTAAGCCGGAAGCAAAATGGCGCCTGGGGATTTGTAATTTTGCAACCCACGCAAAGCCTGAAATAACAGTGACTACTGTACGTGTCAATCCTTTGAAGGCAGCCAAACGTGCATCTGCCAAAAAAGTTTGATTGTTGTTTCAAAGAGTAGTTTTGAAAAAGGCATCGTTCCATTGTTATGGAACGATGCCTTTTTTTGTTTCCTGATGACGAAAAGAGTGAGAGTTTAAGAGCGTCCTACGCCAACATATTGAAACCCTGCAGCTTTTACGGTTTTGGGGTCATAGACATTACGAAGGTCGATGAAAGTATGATTGCGCATGAGTCCTGCAAGTTTGTTGAGATCCAGGGCTCGATATTGATTCCATTCGGTCATCAGGATGACTGAATCGGCATCGGTACAGGCCTCATAGGCATTTTCTGTGTATTCGATTCCAGGAGGCATGGCTTTTTTTGCCTCTTCCATTCCAAATGGATCATGCGCTTTGATTTTTGCGCCTTTTTCCAAAAGAGCTGGAAGGATGGTAACAGCCGGGGATTCGCGCATATCATCGGTCTCTGGCTTGAAGGTCAGGCCTAAAACAGCAATGGTTTTTCCTGCCTCACTTCCACCGACTGCATCACGTATTTTTTTGATCATTTTTGCCTTTTGGGCTGCATTGACTTCCACCGTAGCCTCGACAATCCGTAGGTTCTGACCGTGCTCCTGAGCAATGCGCATGAGTGCGAGAGTGTCTTTGGGAAAGCAGGAGCCGCCGTATCCAGGACCGGGGTGAAGGAATTTGGAACCGATACGACCATCCATACCTATTCCCTTGGCCAGAGCTATTACGTCTGCACCAATGGTGTCACAGAGTAGAGCAATTTCATTGATAAAACTGATTTTGGCTGCGAGAAAGGCATTTGCTGCATATTTTGTCAGTTCTGCTGTTTTAATATCGGTTTTGACGATGGGTGTTTCCTGAAGAAAGAGAGGCTGGTAGATTGCCCTGAGTATTGCCTCTGCTCGTTCGCTTTCGACTCCAATAACGACTCTGTCAGGTCGCATAAAGTCAGCTATTGCTGCTCCCTCACGGAGAAATTCTGGATTTGAGGCCACATCGAAATCAGCATCTGGATTACTTTCCCTGATTATTCTCTCTACCTGACTAGCCGTTCCTGTAGGAACAGTGCTCTTATCGATGATTACCGTATAACCTTTAAGATGTGCTGCAATCTCTTTACTGGCCTGGTAAATGTAGGAGAGGTCGGCATAACCGTCTCCACGCCTGCTGGTCGGTGTGCCAACAGCAAGAAAAATGGCTTCAGCTTCAGCTACGGCCTCTTCCAGGTTCGAAGTGAATTGCAGGCGGCCTTCTCTGACGGTTTTTGCTACAAGGGTGTCAAGCCCTGGTTCGTAGATGGGGATGTGTCCCTGGCACAGTCGTTCTATTTTACTCGTATCTTTGTCTACGCAAGTGACATGGTGGCCAAATTCGGCAAAGCAGGTACCGGTTACCAGGCCGACATATCCTGTTCCTATCATTGTAATTCGCATAATTTTGTATCTCTTGGTTGAATATTAGCTTAGGGACGGATTTAGAGGTCTTTCACCAAAAATCGCTGTTCCTATACGTATAAGAGTTGCGCCCTCTTCAATGGCTTCTGGGAAGTCGTGAGACATTCCCATGGATAGTTCAATGGATTCATTGTTATAAAAAAGGTCATGCTCACCCAGTTCAAGAGCCAAGAGTCGGAGGGCCTTGAAGTAAGTTCTGCTTTCCTTGGGATCACTGGTAAAGGGGGGCATGGTCATTAACCCCTTTGGGCGTAATCTCGAGAGAGGGGATATCTGTTTTAAGAGTTCTTTGGCTTTTTCCGGGAGGATGCCGGATTTCTTGGGGTCTCTGCCGATGTTTACCTGAATGAGGATATCCAGGGTCTTGTCAAGCTTTTCAAGGTGTGAATGTAAGGCCTTGGCCAGCTTGTAACGATCGACTGTTTCGATCATGGTAAATAATTCGGCAGCAAGTTTTGCCTTGTTGGATTGCAGGTGGCCGATGAAATGAAATGAAGCCTCTTTGCCAATTATACGGCATTTATCTGCTGCCTCCTGAATGTAATTTTCTCCGAAAAGATTTTGGCCGGCTGCCATTGCCTTTCTAATACTATCTGTAGGATGACGTTTGGATACAGCAACAAGTCTGATTGTGGAGGGGTCTCTTCCGCATTTGTAGGCCGTATTTGTTATTGTCGTTTGAATTGTTTTGAGGTTCTCGGTAATCATCGTCAAATTCATTACTGTACGCTATATCTAAAGAGCGTTTGGGCGTTATTGCTGGTTTGGTCTGCAAGCTCTTCAAGCGAGATTCCACGAAGTTCTGCTACCCTTGCAGCTGTATAGGGAAGGTAGGATGGTTCATTTCTCTTTCCTCTCCAGGGAACCGGGGAAAGAAATGGGCCGTCGGTTTCCAAAAGTAGAGAGTCAAGGGGCACTGTTGCGGCCACTTTTTGAAGTTCAATGCCGTTTTTAAAGGTGACAACACCGGGGATGGAGAGGTAGAATCCCAGATTTATTATCTGTTCTGCCAAAAGGGTGTCGCCCGAAAAGCAGTGCATTACTCCCCCCCTGGGAAACGGGCCTGATTGACGTAGAATATCAAGGGTGTCATCATGGGCATCACGATTATGGATGATGACAGGGAGGTCCAGTTCTTTGGCAAGATCCAGCTGTTCGCAGAAGGCTTTTTGTTGAACCGCTGGTTCTGCGTAGAGTTTTGCGTAGTCGAGCCCGATTTCTCCATAGCCAACGATATGCTCTTTGTTTTCTGCGGCAAGAGTCTTTAATCGTTGGTAAGTTTCTGGTTTTATCTGATTAACGTCGTGCGGGTGAATGCCGATGCTGGCCTTGATAAGTGAATGTTTTTTGGCCAGTTCAACGGCGGCAATGGAGCTTTCTTCGTCAATGCCGATGGTAATGATGGAGTGTACCCCATGTTGACGTGCTTTTTCCAGGATGTCATCTAAGTCGTCCCTGTAGTTCTTCATGTCAAGATGACAGTGGGTATCTATGAAGAAGCTATTGTTGCTGACACATGGTATGGGAGGCTTTTTGATTTTTGTTTTGCTCATCTACTGTTTCATAGCAGATTCAACCTGGCACTGCAATGGCGAAATATTTTGAAAAAGAGTTTTTTCCCAAAAGGGAATGTGTCCCGTTCCCACACCCATTAATGACTATTACCCGGTGGATGATGTTTTTTAAGAAGGGATAAGACGTATTTATAAATGAAGAGGTGTTGTGATGGAAACAAGATCGACAACGGGAAAAATGATTCGTCAGGCAAGGGGTGTAGAGCCTGCTGATTGTGTACTCAAAAATTGTCGTCTTATCGATGTGTTTTGCGGGGAAATTGTTCCGGCCGATGTGGCAATCTGCGGCGAGCAAATTGCAGGAATAGGTGAATATTCGGGTGTGGAGGAAATTGACTGCAAAGGTGCTTATGTCTGTCCGGGATTTATGGAGGGGCACATTCATATTGAAAGCTCTATGCTCGCTCCAGAGCAATTTACTCACACAGTGTCACCCCATGGCACAACAACAGTAATTTGTGATCCACATGAAATTGCCAATGTTGCAGGAATAGGGGGAGTAAACTTTATCCTCAGAGAGAGTGCTGGTCTGTTATGCAGTTTTTATGTCATGGCACCTTCCTGTGTCCCGGCCACTCACCTGGAGACTTCCGGAGCCACTCTGGATTCAGGAGAGATGGCAAAGATACTGCAATTTCCACGGGTAATCGGTGTTGCAGAGATGATGAACTTTCCTGGGGTTCTGTTTGAGGATGGGGAAGTGTTACAGAAACTTCTACTTGGTAAAGAAATGAATGTTCCGGTGGACGGACACGCACCAGGCCTGGCTGGTAAGGATCTTCAAGCCTATATCGGAAGTGGAATCAGATCGGATCATGAATGTACCACAGCAACAGAGGCGAGGGAAAAGCTTCGTTCAGGGATGTTTCTTTTCATTCGTGAGGGTTCCACGGCAAAGAACCTTACTGCTTTGCTTCCTGCTGTCACTGCGAAAAACAGTCATCGCTGTCTGCTGGTTACTGACGACTGTCACCCGCATGATCTATTGGTTGATGGGCATCTTGATCGAATTATACGCAAAGCTGTCACATTTGGGTTGGATCCGGTTACGGCTATTCAAATGGTGACTATTAATGTGGCTAACTATTTTGACCTGAAAGACAGAGGGGCTGTTGCACCGGGATATCGAGCAGATCTTGTTCTTTTTGATGATCTTACTGATATCAGGCCTAAGTTGGTTTTTTCTGGTGGAAAGCAGGTAGTAGAAAAAAATTGTTTGAGGAGTACCAGCAAGGAAGAGCTTGCTGAAAAGTATCCTGAGTTATTTGACTCGGTACATGTGGATGTGAAGAAAATCTCATTTAGCATTCCGGTTAAAGGGGAAAAAGTCAGGGGGATAAGGGTGATAAAAGATCAGCTTATTACTGAAGCAAAAGAACTTCCCGTTAAGATTGTTGACGGTATGGCTGTGGCTGATCCGGAAAACGATATTATAAAACTTGCTGTTATAGAACGACACAAGAACAGTGGGAATATAGGGTTGGGCTTTGTTCAGGGTCTTGGCTTGCAGAGGGGGGCGCTCGCTTCAACTGTTGGGCATGATTCTCACAATATTACGGTGGTAGGCGTTGATGATCGTGATATGACATTGGCAGTTGAAGCCGTTGTTGATCATGGCGGTGGGTTGGCTGTGGTGGCTGATGGGAGAATTCTCGCATCTCTTCCCTTGCCTATTGCCGGCCTTATGTCTATTTGTGGTGCTCAGGAGGTTGCTGCAGGTTTTTCCTCTTTGTTGCATGCTGCTCAGGGACTTGGAGTTTTGATTGAGGATCCTTTTATGCTTATGAGTTTTCTTAGTCTTCCTGTTATTCCTCATCTAAAAATGACGGATATTGGTCTGGTTGATGTGGATGCTTTTAAGCACGTGGGCTTGTGGGTATAATGTTCCATTAAATGGTTATCGATGGTATAAATCCTGTTAGATCAGTGTGTTGGGCGCTTTGCCCTTGTTGGAAAAAGATGTTTTGCTATATCGTTATGATTTTTTTAGGAAAAATAAAAAAAACAACTTCATATCGGTATAAATCTGTCGTATACTCATTTTTGTATTGTTTGCGGCTTATATTTTTTTGATGAAACAAAATCATCACTTTGAAAAAAACTTGAAAAATTGGGAAGTGAAAATATGAGCGGGTTATTTAACTGCTTGGTAAAAATATATTTTTTCTCTAATGCTATGGGCGCTACAGAGCAAATAGAGTCAAGAGGAACCAAAATAATGGTTCATAATAAAGCAAAGAGGTATTTGGCATGAACTATGGAATCGTCAGTCAGGAGCAGCTCGAGCAGATCGATACGATTTTGGCTGATAAATTGATAAAACTCGGTGTCGACTGTGTTATTATTATCGACATGGCAGGGAACATTATTACTGCTAAAGATAATGGCGAAAGTAAGTATGATGTCTATTCGTTTGCTGCACTGGCAGCAGGAAATTTCGCCACGGTAGATGCTATGGCCAAACTTGTAGGAGAGGCTGAGTTTTCTCTCCTTTTTCATAAAGGGCAGGACTCTAATATTCATTTCAGCAAGATTGATGATGAACTTCTCCTCATTTCCATGTTTGGGAAGGATATCTCACTCGGATTTCTCAGGTTGAATGTGGTTGAAGCAATTGATGAGATAAAAACGGTATGGGACACTAGTAGTTCCTGATTGATTACCGCTAGTAATACCCTGTGGAAATAGAGATGAATGGATTGAGTACCGGAGGAAAACTTTTATGAAGGTACTTACACTCCTCATGGGATACGAAGGAAATATCCTGAGACTTTAAATAAATAAGGTAGCCTTTAGGTTACCTGGGTTAGGGGGTGAAGGGTTGAGCTTTATCAACTTAAAAGACAAGGTTGTACAGGTTAAGATTGTTTATTACGGCCCTGGACGCTGCGGAAAGACAACAAACTTGGAATATGTAAATCGTAAATTTCGTGATCAGATCCAATCGGAGATGGTAAGTCTGAAAACTCATGGCGATCGCACATTATTTTTTGATTTTCTTCCCTTTGATATGGGACAGATCAAAGGTTACGATATCAAAATTCAGCTCTACACTGTACCGGGACAGGTAAAATATAATGCAACCCGTAAGTTGGTATTAAAAGGTGTGGATGGCGTTGTGTTTGTTGCAGATGCCATGGAGAAGCAGCGAGAGAAAAATATCCGCTCTTTGAATCAGCTGCATGAAAATCTTCAGGCATATAAAGAGTCTATCTTTAAGATTCCAATGGTTATTCAGTATAACAAAGTCGATTTAAAAGATCATGGTGTACCTGTGTTGCCCACGGCTGTTTTACGGAAAGATCTGAATAGTCGATTGAAAGTGCCTGACCTTGAAGCGAGTGCCATTACCGGGTACAATGTTGCGGCAACGTTGAAGAAAATCATATCATCAACAGTTGTCTCTATACAGAAAAAATTACTCTAGGGAATGAAACGGTGACCCAGCATAGTGAAAATCAATATGATGATGATCTGACCGTTGGCATGGATGATAATGATTCCTTTTCCACGGACTCTGTCAATCTGTTTGAATTTACCGGTGATGATGACTCGCCCATTGCCCGGTTGAAAACTATCATTCTCTCCATTGACTGGGAGATAAATGACGATATTCTCCAGCAGCTTGAGGAGGAACTCCTGGACCTTAATGAAATCTGGTCCGGTGATAAAATCAAACAGGTTTATATCCAGGGTCTGGATAAAATTGGGAAGTATATCTTTAAGGAAAGGGCCAAAGCTCATCCCAATGCTATTAAATTACTTCTTACATTTTACTATAATCTGGAAAAAATTGTTTCTTCTGAAGAGATGATGAGTGAAGAGGAGAAGAAAAAAATCCTCCTTGAAGATGTTAAAAAATTTGATCAGTTAAAAGTACAGATTAGTAAATCCAGTGCGTCATCGCCCCCCCCTAAAGCTGTTGGTTCTGAATCGTTTGCAACAGGGACACAAAGTGAGCAAGATAGCGAGAATGTTCTTAAGACTCTTAAGGCACAGGTGCTTGGAATTGACTGGGAGATCAACGACAAGGAACTGCAAAAACTGGGTGAGGAGGTTAGGCGCCTGGAAGGGGTGTTCAGCCAGAGTAAAGCCAAACTGATTCTGTTACAGGGAATTGGTGCGCTCAGTTCTTACATTAATAAAATGCGAAGTCAGTCCAACTCCAATGCTTTTACCCTTCTTCACTCGTTTTATGGAGCTTTGGAAAAAACCAGTCTTTCTGAACTTTCAGGAGATGAGGAAAAAAAGATTCTTCTCACTGAAGTTGCTAAATTTAACGAATTTAAGGCAGAGATTTCAAAAGAGAAGTCTGAATCGCCTGCAGTAGTAGGTGATGCAACATCTGGTGTTGGTCAAGGTGAACCGGCATTGGCTACCAAAGGCCCTGCTCAAGCTTTTCAATCCGAGGAGGATACTGAAATTCCTGAGCAAGATGAAGATGAGAATAAAGTCGCTTCTGATGTTGAATCTCGACTGGCATCAGTTTTTGGAGATATTGATGAAGAACAGGTGCTCGATAGTTCGGATGAGAGTGTTCTGGCTGGGGTGAACGTTGAAACTGATGCCGACGATGATTCTGATGAAGAGGCATTACCCTATGAAGGAGGCACTGTTGCACCGGCTCTGGCTGATGTTGAAGAGGAGAGTAGTTTTAGTGTAGACAGCTTGGCCAAAGAGTTGGCTGCTGCAAGTGAAGACCAAGAGCAACAAGCAAAAGGTGGTGTTACGCCGGGTATAGATGTGGAAACCGAGGCGGATGATGATTCAGATGAGGAAGCTCTTCCCATGAGTGATGGAGAGTTGGCACCTGCCTTATCTGGTGGTGAAGAGGACCTCGCTTTTGATGAATCTTCGATGGATAATGAATTTGAGGAAACTGAATCTACTGATTTAGAGAATAGGTTAGATTCGTTTTTTGGTGACGCAATAGAATCGTCCTCTGATGACTGGGACTCGGAAGAAGAACATGCTTTCTCGACGGAAGAAGAGGTGTCTGCCGGGTTGTCCTTCCTGGATGAAGAGAGCGAAGAACAAGCCGTAGCTGAAGAGTTAGAGCCTGAAGAAGAGGTAGCAGCCGGACTGTCCTTCCTGGATGAAGAAGTTTCTGCGCCAGTAGTTGTTGAAGAGGGCGAAGAACAAGCCGTAGCTGAAGAGTTAGAGCCTGAAGAAGAGGTAGCAGCCGGACTGTCCTTCCTGGATGAAGAAGTTCCTGCACCGGTCGTTGAAGAGAGCGAAGAACAAGCCGTAGCTG
>JAQYVF010000122.1 GCA_030145625.1 Desulfocapsa sp.
AAAAAGGGATTAACAAGCTGTGTTCGCTTATTAATCCCTTTAATACGAATGGTACCCGCGGTAGGATTCGAACCTACGACTCCAGGATTAGGAATCCTGTGCTCTATCCCCTGAGCTACGCGGGCATATTTGAAGTTCAGGAATATACCCGAGTGGGTTGAAAACGCAATATTTTTTGGAACTAAATTGTTTCACCATCTGCGATTTCTTTTCCCGAAAATGCTTCCTCACTGACGTGGGAATTAATGATACAGTTACGCCCTATTGTCACTCCTGGGGGAACGACTGCTTCTTTACCAATCAGGGAAATTCCTGTGTAGAGATGGTTCGGTTGCAGTTTATTAGCAAATTCATGGTTGCTGCCAGCTCCCACAACGGCCTCCCCATGAATCCGGACTCTTTTATCACAGATAGTCAAATCCACCACACTGTTTTTCTCCACAACACAGTCGGTAAAGAGGATTGAATCCCGGACTACGGCCCCCTCTTCCACTACTACACCTGGAGCCAGAACCGAGTTCTGCACCGTTCCCCGTATGGAACAGCCAGCAGAGATCATGGAACAACTCACACTGGCCTCACTGCCGAAATAGGCTGGTGAACGGTCGGCAGGCAGACCGCTGGTCTCCATATTTGTCCGAATCCCCCAGAGCTCAGGCGAAATGCCACTGTTCTTACGAATAGTATCCATATTTGCCTCCCAGTAGGCCTGGATAGTTCCAACATCCCGCCAGTAGCCATAAAATGGATAGGCAAAAACATTGTCATTGGCAATGGCTCGAGGGAGGATATGCATACCAAAATCGTTTTCTTCCCTGTCCCTGCTCAAGGTATTCAGGAGATATTCACGATCGAAGATATAAATACCCATGGAAGCCAGGTTCGTCTTTGGATTTTCAGGTTTCTCCTCCCAGTCAACAATCCGGTTTTCGTTATCGATTATTCCTGCGCCAAACTGGTGAATCTCACTCATGGGAACCACCATCATACCCACTGTCACATCCGCCTTTTTGAAGCGGTGATATTCCAGCATGGCATGAAAATCCATGTGATAGATATGGTCGCCTGAGAGGATAATCACCTCATCCGCCGGATTTCTCTCTAAAAAATCTATATTTTGCCGTACAGCATCAGCCGTCCCTTTATACCAGTCAGAATCCTTAAATCCGGTGTGAGGCGGTAAAATTTTAACGCCGCGATTGCGTCCGGTAAAATCCCATGCCTCTCCCATCCCCAGATGACGCATAAGGGACAGAGGCTTATACTGGGTAAGAACACCGACTTTTGTAAGGCCTGAATTCATGACGTTACTGAGACTAAAATCAATGATGCGGTACAAGCCGCCAAAGGGTACGGCCGGCTTAGCACGGTTTTGCACCAGGATATTCAATCGACTGCCAACCCCGCCGGCAAGAAGAAGAACCAGAGCCTCCTTTTTCACTCTCATTTCAACACCCCCCCTGCCTCGACATGTTTTATCCACTGCTCAGCATTCAGGTGTGGATAAATGGTAGCCCCTTCACCAATGATTGTCCCATCCGGCACTCGATTATTCCAGCCTATGAGGGTGACCTGATCAGCAACGGTCCCGATTTCAGGACCAATGATTACCCTTTCGCCAAAAATAGAGTTCACATCGGTTATCACCTTATTCAGCCGGCAATCCGCACCGATGTGATTATTAAAAAAGAGGACTGAATTCTCTACCACAGCCCCTTTTTCTACCTGAACACCTGGAAAAAGAATGGAATTTTTCACTGTTCCTTCTATAACGCAACCATTATACACACGACTGTTTTGGATCACTGCGTCGTCTTGAATCAAAGCCGGTTGGGCGTCCCGGATACCTCGATGCTCCAGATTAGTTCGCAGCCCCCACGCTTCCATATCGATGAGAGGATTTTCTCCCAGAAGATCCATATTCGACTGCCAATACTCCTCTACTGTTCGAGTATACCCCCAATAGCCATTGTGTTTATATCCGTAAACCCTGCAATCCCAGGACATGAGGAGAGGAATGATATCCCTGCCGAACTCAAAAGAACTACTCTTTTGATTTTCTTCCAGGGCCCTGTACAACACCTCCGGCCTGAAAACCAGTACAGTAAGAGAAGCCCAATCCGCCTGAGGAGATTCAGGTTTTTCCCAATAGGCCTCAACCCGCCCACCCTGCTCCCCATCCTCATCATCCAGAGCAGCAATACCAAAACGATGTGCCTTGTTCCTATCGACCTTGATAAACCCGATGGTCAAATCAGCATCTTTCCGGTGGTGATAGTCGATCATATCCTGGTAGTCCATCTTGTAAATATGATCTCCGGATAGAATAAGGATCTCTTCCGGTGCATGAAATTCGACAAAATCAAGATTCTTATATACAGCATCAGCTGTACCACGATACCAGTCGGCCTGGTCCATGTTATCTTTAAAAGGAGGAAGGATAGAAATTCCACGATGACGGCCAATCATATCCCAGGCAGCACCTGTACCGATATGATTGATGAGAGAATACCCTCGATACTGAGAAAGAATGGCAATCTGTTCGATGCCTGAATGCAGAAGATTGCTCAGGGGAAAATCAATGACCCTGGCGAACCCTCCAAAGGGAACCGCTGATTTAGGCCGATAATAGGTTAGAACATTCAGTTCATCGACACGGCTACCAGCCAGAATCATTGCAAGCGTTGAAGGTTTGATCATTGTTCACCAACAATTTGTTGATGGCGTCATAAAAATTCTTCATCTGCTTCGTTATTCCGAATCTTCAGTTACTGTGGCGGACCCTATCTACGCCTCATTCCTTCAAATTCGCATGCCTCGCATATGAATATTTTTACTTAGCCATTCCGGGATTTGACTTATTATGAGCCTACCAATTATTGAAACAACAAACTATGTCATATGTCTGGTAGCCAGACGCTTCAGGGCCAAAGTAGTAAATTCCTTATCACCAAGAGAAAGATTTTTTAGAGGAACCTCAGCACGAGCCGACTCCTTATGTCCACCGGCAGATCCCATAGCACCGAATATGCGCTCCGCCATCTTACCAGCATTTTTACGATATCCGTCACAACGGAAGATAACCACCAATTTTTCGCCATGAATCCCGGAAACCATCACCCAGTCGGTTTCATCCACATGATTGAGGAAATCAGCCAGAATCACAAGGACATCGGGACTTCTCACCCTTCCAACGTGACTGTAAAATCGCCCCTTGGAATACTTGAGTTCAGTAAGCCCTATACTAAAATATTTAAGCTCAGAACGACGAAGATCTGTGAGCTCGATCTTTTTCACCAGATTCCGATTGGCAATATTAAAGAGATATCGAAAAGAAATCCCATCAGCCAGTTCAGCCTGCTTGGCAAAATCCTGAGTATCCACCTTGATTGCATAAAAAAGAGCGGTGGCCAGAACAACAGATGGCTTCATACGGGCAGCCCGCAAATATTCCACCAACATGGTAGAGCAGGCCCCGTAATGGGGACGAATATCTATAAAATCGGCCTCGAATTCTCCTGCCAAAGGATGATGATCGATAATGACATCAAATTTGATCTTCTCAAAAACAGGTAAATGAGTCGGTTGTGAATCAACCAGGATTTTTTTAGAATACTCTTTGATTTTGAGATGATTAAGACGTTCTAAAGGGATTTTAAGACGTTCGACCATGGCCACATTATTCAACCGACGAATCTCGTTTGGATGGGCAACAACGACACTTTTCACCCGATAACGGAGCAGACGTTTAATGGCCAAAGCACAGGCCAGGGCATCCGGATCGGCATTAATGCAGACAAGAACATCATCATCCTTATCAAAAACATCCCAAAATCCCTGGAGACGTTCTTTGGCAGATCTATGTATATGCTTGCTACCCACAGCGGGGCAACACTTATTTCTTTTTTTTGCCATGTAAAGCACAGCAGTAAACTACCCATCACTACAAGGGAACTATTATTCACTTGCACACCATCTATCTACTCAGGCTTCTTGCTCCAGCTAAACAATCCGAGTTGACTGCAGATGAGTTCCACTGCCACCATAGCAATGGGTGAGGACAATTATACCACTCGTTCCTTTCATATTTTACCCTACCGTCTAAAAACTTGCCGGAAACGGAAACAGGAATATTGTTCAGCTCCCCAAAAAAACTTATCTTTTCCAATGAATAGGAGCCAACATCTCAAACCATACCATATCATTTCACAAAAAAGCAAGTCTATGCAAGGCCGTATTAGGGGAAGCATTTGTCACTACTCTATGCCACTAAAGATTGGAACTGAAGGAAAAAGAGAGGAATCGGTATGAGGAATAAAGCGAGACCCTGAAAAACGAATCATAAATTCCTGATTCACATTGAGCTCCAGGTACGTGATACTGGAGACGATCTTTTCGCAGGCTAGGCGGGCGGCCTTATCAAGAAGTACCTTTTCGGCCCCGCGCAGGGAGCTGTTGCCAATGGCATGGTATACCGAGAGGGGAAGATCGGGGAGCATGCCAAGTGTTATGGCCCGCTCTGGATTGATATGTCGGCCAAAGGCTCCTGCCACCGCAATCTCTTCCAGATCTGAAAACTCCAACCCGACCTGACTGATCAATGTTTTCAAAACAGCATACATCGCAGCCTTGGAACGCATCATAGCATCGAGATCAATCTGCTCCAGCAAGATTTCTCTCCCCTGATAGGACTCTTCTTTTCCAGCAACAAGAAAGGCCCTCACGCCACCCCGCTTCTGAATACGTGCCTCCATAAAAGTGGCCCTTGCCTGATCCTGCTCCCTTTTCGGATCCCTTATTTTTCCGCGAATATCGACAACTTGGCTAAGATAAAGAGCCGCAACAAGATCAATTAAACCGGAACCGCATATTCCCCTGGGAGGGACATTGCCGATGGTTCGATATTCCAACTCATAGGATTTTGGATCAATACTTACATACTCAATGGCTCCCGGGCCTGCCCGCATGCCCATGCGGGCGACTCCACCCTCCAGGGCCGGACCGGCGGCTCCGGCACAGGCTATCAACCATTCACTATTCCCCAGGACCACCTCGGCATTAGTCCCCACATCTATGAGCATCCGAGTCTTTTCCGATTGCGCAATACCGGAAGCGAGGATCCCTGAAATCAGATCTCCTCCGAAATAACTTCCCACCGAAGGCATAATCCACACCGGGGAAGCTCTATGAATGACCAGTTCCAGATGCGCAGCCTCTAGCGCAGGAGCCCGATTAAATAGTGGGATATAAGGTTCCCGGCAGATATGATAAGGGTCGATTCCAAGAAAAAGATGCGCCATGGTGGTATTACCCGATACGGAAAGGGCGCGAATCTCATCGAGCCTTAAGCCAGCCGATTTTGCCAGCTGCTCAGCAAGTTCATTAATGGCGGAAACGATGGTCTGCTGCAGTTCATGGAGACCCGGATCCAGAAAATCCGGAGCAGGCTCTTTCTGCTGTCTCCGTTTTCCAGTTGCATGATGGATACGACTGAGGATATCAGCACCAAAGGAAATCTGGCTATTCTCCAGATTTCCTTCAGCCAGGATGTTCCCAGTCTCCAGATCCAGAAGGGTGGCCTCCAGATGCGTCGTCCCCAGGTCCAGGGCCATACCTGCAACAACCTGCGGCCTCTCTGCAAAAAAGTCTGCCACAACCCAGCCCTGATCCTGATCGTTGAGGAGGGCATACCCGGCAAAGCCCGACTCACGAAAAACTCGAGTGACAGACACAATACGCTCAAAGGGAATGGTCAGAAAACGATCATCAGCCAGGGTGGCCATAAGGGCCTGCTGTAAACGATCAAGGTCGGCGGTATTATCGTGCAGACCGGGAAGTGCCGCCTCCACACGTACCAGACATACTATGGGCTTCATTATCCTTCCTCATCTCCTTACCGGAGTCGTAACAAACCAAATTCTAAAATGACTTTGTAGATCAGTGCATTACTACCTAAAAACTTCATAGCGAAGAGGTACAAATTTAAAAGAATGAGATGTACGTAACGTACACTGCTGCAACTGAAGATATATGCTAAGAGAGCAAGCAACGACTTTCCGAAACGCCATTCTTTTCCTGATCCACGCCTTCTTCTTGACGGAAATCTTCTATGATGGTACCTACTGACACACTGAATAATGGACTGATGTCACTGAAATATAGACAGCAAAACGAACATACCCTATTTAAACGATTTCTCAAACGAGATGGATAAAATATTTGCGGTGGCCCTTGGCGGTGCAACCGGATCTCTGGGAAGGTATTTCATCGCACTTGGTGCTGAGAAACTGCCTATTCATGCCTTTCCGTCAGCAACCTTTCTCGCCAATCTGCTAGGATGTCTGCTGATAGGGATATTCTGGAGTCTCTTTGACCGGATTCATATCAACAATGAATTCAGATTGTTTCTCTTCACCGGATTTCTTGGCGGGTTCACCACCTTTTCCACCTTTGCCAGAGAATCGGTACAGCTCTTCAAGGCGGGTGAACAATTACAGGCAATTGGCTACATTCTTCTTTCAAACGTCTTCGGTCTGACCATGGTCGGTCTCGGATTTTACCTCGCCCACCGCTACCTTCGAGGTTAAGCCCAGAAGAGTCTTTACAATACCCCTCAAGGGGTACAGTTGCCTTAACAGCTTGTATTAACTCGACGAGTTACGTTAGCTTTTAAAGTTTTCACCATACAAAACAAGAAAAACATTTATAAAATACCAAGCGCCTGTGATTCTCCTTGACCGATATATACTTGCTCAGTTTGCCCGGACCTTTTTCACCGTTGCTGCTGCCTTTGTCGCCATCTATGTCCTTGTCGACTCTCTCGAAAAGTTAGACAACTTCATGGAAGCAGGCAAACCCATCAGCCTGGTGATCAAATTCTTTTTGCTGAACATCCCATTTATTTTAGACCAGCTTAGCCCCATCCTGATTCTTTTGTCGGGAGTTATCAGTCTCGGTCTCCTCAACCACAATAATGAACTCACGGCCATGATGGCCGGAGGGCTTTCCCTGCGTACCATCGTCAAACCTATCCTTATCGGTTCTCTGCTCTTTACCACGTTCTTCCTGGCCATGGCCCAATGGATTCTGCCCCACACCATAGCCGCCACCAACACCATCTGGTATGAAGATGTGAACAACAAGGTCCCGCTGGGAATTTTCCGCAATGGCCGATTTTATTACCAAGGAAAAGAAGGATTCTTTTCCTTTGCCCGCCCCTGGCTGGACAAGGACATATTCATCAACTTTTCCTACTCAAGCTGGAACAGCGATTACAGTCTGCAAACTCTTGTAACAGCAAAAAAAGCAGAATGGAAAAACTCCACCTGGCACCTTTCACAGGGCCAGATACAGGAAAAAAGCAGTCCTGACGATTACACGACCAGCCTCTTTGAGATGAAAGATTTCACCTTTCCGGAAACTCCTGATCAGTTCTTTGTTCCTGAGTATCAGGCTGCCGAACTTTCACTCACCGAACTCTTTCGAAACTCCCTCAATCAGACCACCCACAAAGAAACAGCAGAGGCCAAGACCAATTTCTACAGCAGGATTTCTTATACCCTTCTCGGCTTACCCCTTCTTCTCCTTGGCTTACCTGTGCTTCTCATATCCTACCAGAAATGGGGAAGAGACCTCTCTGTGGCAATACCTGCAAGCTGTGCCATGGCCTTTGTGGCCTGGGGGATGTGGGGAGCGCTGCAATCTCTGGCCAGGGCAGATTACTTTTCACCCTTTCTAGCGGCAGTACTCATCCATATCATCTTTGGTGGCGGCGGCTTCCTCCTTCTCCATAAACAGGGGACCTGACCCCATGACAAAACCACGCACACAGCGTGTCGGCATTGTCGGTGTTCCGCCGCTCTCAGTCATAAAAGCTCTTGCAGCCCCCCATATCACGATTTACGATCTCGATGAACCCCAGGGCAAGATAGATATTGAAACGGCCTCTCCCTTTCTCCCACGGGTCTACTGCGGTATCCTACGAACCGTCATTGCCAACAGCCTGATCATCCGACCCGATACCATCTATATAGATACAGGCCCTGGCAAATGTGACTGTGCCGTGCATACGGCAACAGTACTGACAGACTCCATGCCCGAAACCCGTATTATCCGAACCAGAAATCAGGACACTACCGATTTCGGAACGCCCCTCTGCAGGACACGTATGAACTTGCTGGAAAAGATGCAGGCCATCACCGCCTCGGTTCAATCTCCCACGCCACACCAAGAACTTCGACCCTGTTCACCTATAGCAGGCTTCTGGGGGGTTCCACCGCGAGACTTTTCCCTGCTCAGCCTCTTTCCCGACACCACCCATATCTACGGATGGGCACGCTGCATGGAAAACAAAACACCAGACAATCTAAAACTCGAACTTCATTATAACCCGGATATCCCCACAGTCTTTTTTGCACAGTCTTTCTGCGCCAAGACTGCCCTGGCCCGGCACTTGGCAACAAAACATCCACACGCACTCTACCTTGACTGCGATGTGACTGCTGGAAACAGTGCCAAGGCAAAAATCCAGGCCTTTCTCGAACTGTCAGGAATATGAGTCCCTCACCCTCTTTTTCATTGTCTCCCTGCTGTTTTTTGGCGCGAGCTGCATTCAAGGTATTCTTCCATGCTTCTTGCTGATTTCGGTACATCCTACTGCAAACTTCTGGACACCACTGCCAAGAGCGAACCACAGCTCATTGCCAGTCGAGACCTTGACCGTAATCTGCAGGTGGACATAGGAACCGGACATAACGGCAAACGGCACTGTCTTCACTATGTCAATGAACTCACTGCCCTGGCCAGGGGTGGAATCAGCCTCATCCGGGAAGAATCTTTCACCCTCCTTGACTGCGGCAGCCGCGATATCAAGTATGTTGCCTACAGTGGAGAAAAAATCAAGGATATGGGCTGGAATGCAGAATGTGGAGCCTCCATGGGCTTCACCATTGAGCTCCTGGAAAAATATTACGACCTCGACTTTACAGCCATTGAGGTACCTGCAAGCTCTTTTTCCGTAACCTGCGGAGTCTTAGGAATGAGCCACATCTTCGATGCGGTAGTAACGGGAAACAGTGAAGCAGAGGCCGTGGCCAAGTTTGTTAAAGGAATTGCCATTAACGCCTATAATTTTGCCAAACGTCCGGAAAAAATCTACCTCTCCGGAGGACTCTGCGACAACCCCCTTTTTGTAGGCTCATTTCCCTGTCCGGTAATATCAATGGGACGTTTTGTTCTACTGGAAGGCTTGAAAGTCTCTTACGAACAGCTTAGTATACCATAGAGATTGCCTACAGAAGCGACCTCAAGACATTTTACTTGCTGAATTGCCAACACGTTAGAGGAACTGCCCCCACCGTCATCCTAAGCCTATGAGGAGATACCATGAATATCACCTTGATCGCCTGCAGTGAAAACCCTGAGATCCTCTGGAACTGTTTCCGAATGGGAAATCTCATGCTGGAACAAATGGATGAGGTCACTATTTTTCTAGATGGCCCATCTGTTAATTTTGCATCCTTATCCTCAGAAGAATACCCCCTGCAGGATCAGGCCAAACTTTTTACACTTTCTGAAGGAGTGCTACAGGCCTGAGGGAAACTCCTCGATCTCCACGGCGTGGAGAATGGATACCATCAGCGTGCAAAACAGATCGACCTCTATAAACTGATTATAGAAAGCGATAAGGTGATAACTTTTTAGCTCAACTCTCTAAGAAGTTTTAACTTGTGCCCCTTGTATACCACACGGCAACAGTCGCCTATTGATGTCAATCAACTCGATTATCCCCCCAGGACAAAATCAATAGGACGACAATAGCACTTTCAATTGACCCACCTGAAGAACAACTTTTAGGCGATGTCATCCCAAGCATTACCCAGACATTACAGTACTTTCACCCTTCAACACACCGGATGACAAAAGGTTTTTCACGTTAACATGGAATTATTTTAATAGATCGACTGTTTTTCTTGTGCCCTCCAGAAACCAATCCGACACTTGAGTTATTATGAAAAGAAAAATCGAATTACTCGCACCAGGTGGAGATATTGATTCTATAAAGGCTGCAATTATAGCTGGGGCAAATGCTGTATACTGTGGTTTGGATAGATTTAATGCTCGAAACAGGGCCGAAAATATAACATTAAATGATTTAAGTGGCATTTTAAGACTTGCTCATAAAAATGATTGTGAAGTTTTTCTAACTCTTAATATCATTATAGTGGAGAGTGAAATACCAGCCCTAATATCATTATTAAACAGATTAATTAATACAAATATCGATGGAATAATTGTTCAGGATTTAGGACTATTCTATCTGCTGAATAAATATTTTACAGGACTTAAAATTCATGCATCTACTCAACTTACAACTCATAACGAAGGTCAAATTAAATTTTTACGTAAACTGAATGCTAGCCGAGTTAATCTATCGAGAGAGTTAAATATTCATGAAATAAAAGAATTAACTTTGAGCGGGCACAAAAATAGCATTTTAACTGAAGTATTTGTTCATGGTTCAAATTGTCTCTCTTTTTCAGGGATCTGCTACATAAGTTCTGTTCATGGTGGAAATTCAGGAAATCGTGGAAGATGTAGTCAACCCTGTAGAGATCAATACTTAACTACTGCTG
>JAQYVF010000117.1 GCA_030145625.1 Desulfocapsa sp.
ATGTCGAATGCATCTGTTGGTTAATGTGATTGTATTAAACATCTATACAGTCATACTGGGAAGGAATTCTGTTTCATCTGTTTGGTCCGTAAAATTTATAGTTGTAAATGATGATGACGCAGTTGTGAAGCAGATTTTGTCTATGAAATTCAATACAGAGATGTGTTGAAATCTTTTTGAAGAGAATGTATTAGTAATTCGCCTTTTTCTTTAGTTCTTCGTATTGCTACACCGTAGCACAAAACTTGAACTTTGATTTTTGTGCAATAATAATTAGTAAATTTCTGTGGAATTTCAATGTATAAGCCAGCTGCCTTCCTGATTTCTATTACCGCCCTGACCAGTATCTTTAGTTTTTTCTTTGGTGGCTATTATCGGGAAAGGGAACGCGCTTATCGTTTATGGTTAAAGTTTGTGGCGTATGGTGGAAAACGAACCAACGATGAAGAGAAGCTTTGTCTCTGTTCTGAACTTGAGTCGCGTAATCGCATGTTTTTCCAGGCCAAGGGACTGCTTATTATCCTCCAGTTGACCATCTTCATAGATTTCGTTGTGTTTCAATATTATTCAATGCCCTATATTACTCAAGATTCTGTCCTTTACCAGGTCGGGAATTTTAGGGAATATCTCTGTTTTACTCTCATCATGGGGTGCATTGTTCTGATTAATTTCCTTGAACTTGTATATATACAGGTGGCCTTAAATAAAACGAAAAAGTTCCCGTTTTTTAAGTTACGTCGACGGGTTACAGGCCAGGAGAGGCTTTCAAAGGTCTGGATGATTTTGGGTTGTTCCGGTTTGAAGACAGAAGAATACAACAAAAATAGAATTCCTAAGAAATTTTACGATAACCAGGATTTTTTTTCCAAGGATGTGGATGGCCAGTGAGTGAAGGGTGGTCGGAGAAACCGTGGTGTGCTCTGAGCTTTTCTCTTCTCCCCATGCACATTCCTGAGACCTGTTCTACCCGTTCATTCTGTTTTGATAATTATTTGCAAAATTCTGTGTGGGTCTGCCTGATTGGTCGTGTTAACAGGACGTTAAGCGTTCTTTTTGAGGTAGGCACCCGAAGTATTTCAGGTGATATCTTGGGGGAGATGGGGGGTGTCTGCCGGAACAAGAACAGCACAGTCTGGGTGGGGCAATGCGGTGAAAGTTCCAAGGCTGTTAACGGCTGATTGGAAGGTTTATTCAAAAGTTCATTGGGCTGGGTTTGTCAAAAAAACAATCAGGCATTTTTTTTTCCTTTTCCTGAGATATCTGATTCAGCCATTCCTTGATGTCCTGCTCGAGAAGACGGTTGTAGGCGTCTACTCCTCCAAGGCCCTTGCAACGGAAACAAACATTGATCTCCAGAAAAAGAGGGGTGTTTTCCGGATCGTCTGTTGAGAAAAGAAAATCAAATCCGGCCAGATTAATTCCTGTTTTCTGGCAGACATCTCTGAGCACTGTCACTGCCTTTGCCTGCAATTCGGGGGAAGAATCATGCTCGATAAAAGCCCCCTTTGCCAGATTGGTGTAAAACTCCCCGTCTTGTCCCTGGCGCCAATATGAATAAAAATTGTTTGCAATGACCACAACCCGTAAACTTCGCCCCCCTGTGGGAATATACTCCTGCAGGAGAAATCCTTTCCTGTCTTGTTGTTCCCACTCTTCGGCTTTTTCAAGACATCGTCCCAGGTCCTCTGCAGACTTGATCAGGAAAACATTATTACCTTCTCCTCCCCAGGAAAATTTAAAGACAAAAGGGTACGTAAAAGAATGGGAACCATGCGAAAACTCGCTTAGATCTTGAAAAGACTGTGTTTCAGGATGTGGGAGGCCCATTTTTTTGAAAAATGCATCCTGCCCTGTTTTTCCGGGATATTGAAAAACAACATCGTAATTTGGAAGAACATGGGCGCAATGTTTGCGTGCAACCCGATAAAGGCTTTCCCTGCACCCTTGAGGCAAGATAACCGCATCTGCTGCTTCAATCGCTTTTCTATCTTCATCCGAGGGGCCATCCCCGGATACAATACGATTGTGGTCTGCTTCAATTAAAAGATGAAAAGAAAGAACTTTCATTTTTATAGAAAAAAATGGTGAAAAATAATGTTATAGGGGGCCGAGTTAATACTTGTTATCCCTAGGCCTTATTGTCCATTTAAATTCAAGGCAGTAATGAAAAACATAAAAATGAATGATAAATCATTTTTGCAAATAAAGGTAGGGGAGGCTTGTATAACTGCATTATTTTTTGTTCAAGAACGCAATGATGTAAATAAAGGAAAAACTGTGGTTCCGAAAAGTTGTATAAGCATATTTTAAGGTTTTTTCTTGGTGAGAATATGCCTCAATAAGATTGTGTTGCAAGGGGCATAACATTGGAAAAAATTCAGGGGGGAGGCGATTCCTCTTTTACACGTTGCAGAAGTTCTTGCCAAAGTTTGAGTCGGCTGGATTTACCAACCGGGGTACTGTAACCATGGTTTTTTGCCAACCAGAGTCCAGTGCCGTTAAAACTGTAGACAGGCACCAGATCCTTACGTTGGGAAGCAGGCATAATCCGGGGGTCTAGATTGTCGAGGACCAGAGGATCGGAAGAGGGGTGATGGTAATAGTTCAGGACCATGTGTGCCTGATTCAGGGTTAGTGATTTGACGTAGGTCAGTCGCATTTTTTTATCCGGAACTTCCAGGCTCACCAGGGTAAAATATTTGCCAATGGTAAAATCCTCGCAGTCACCTCCGTTACTGGCCAGTGTTTCCAACGGTGTTGCCCAATAGTCTTCTTGTCCCCAATGGCTGAGATCGGGAACAAAATGAAGCTGGTTGAAAAACCTGTTAACTGAAACCAGTTTTTCGGCAATGGGGGCCTTTTTTGTGTCTTTAATAAGGGTCTGCCACTGGGCGATTCTCTCTCTTGCAGCTTTGTCATATTTTTCAACGACAGGTGGCTCGGGAGGAGTCTTTTTGCCGCAACCATAGACGAGCACAACTATGAGCAGCATAAATATCCAGCGAGAGACGCGGACAGGCTTGTATGGATGTGTAGCGGAAAAGGTTAAGTTGTTCATCTGATACAATCTTCCTGAATGCTTGATAGTAATCCACTTTTGAGTTCAGTTATCACAGTAACAACTGCTCATCAAGGGGTGGTTCATTCCCAATGTAGGAGCGGATTTATCCGCGAAATCGGAGTCGGCCCAAGATCAGAACTTCTGTTTCAAGTACACGAGAGGCCGTTCGCGGTTAAAACCGCTCCTACCTGCTGCCGCAACATTTGCAGTTACCGTTGTCTTCCAGGTACCTTGTCGGAGCGGCTTCAGCCGCGAACAACCTCGTACAACTCAAATTGACAGGCGATCCGCACCATCTCACCCATTCTAGTTCTACGAGGCAGACCTCTTTTCTTCTGCCCGAAGGCGTAGCTCCTGGAGAAATAGCCAGCCATAATCACAGGCTGCGCCGACACTGAGCAAGGTAGCGCCACAGAGGGCAGGCCAAATTATATCAGGAAAAATGAGGACAATGAGGAAGAGGAGGAATTGTCCCACTGTTGCCACTTTGCCGGACCATCTGGCGTCCATTTTTTTAAATGATTCCCATGATTGTATCGCTACGGCATAGATGGCTGTGGAGGCAACGAGGAGGTCGCGGGCAAGGAGGGCAGGGAGCCACCAGGCTGAGAATTTGCCTGCAGCAATAAAGGTGGTGAGGGCACAGAGAATAAAGAGCTTGTCAGCCACTCCGTCAAGCAGGCCGCCTTCCCAGCTTTGCACCTGCCATCGTCTTGCCACCCAGCCGTCAAGGAAGTCGCTGAAGCCGCTGCCGAGGACAAGCCAGAGCCATAACCATTCCGGGGCGAAAGGGAATGCACAGGCCAGGAATATTCGCACGGTTGACAAGGCGTTGGGGACATATTTGATAACGTTTTTTGTCATAGACCACAATTATCCATTTTGTTTTTTGACTACCGGCCCCCTCCCATTAAACCGAGTTGAGGGGAAACTTGTTTGCAGCTCCGGGGTTAAAAGACGCTCTGCTTGTCAATGGGCGTTGCCAGGGCCTTGAGTGCCTTTTTGACCAACGCTTTTCTCACTTCCTTTTCTTCCTTCGGACTCTTGTTCGGGTCGCCAAAGGGGTGGGGGATAGCTATGGTGGGAATGATGCGGTTTGCACCCACTGTTTTGGAGATAGGAACAATTGAGCAGGCGTGGACAACCGGTATCCCTGCTCGTTCAATCTGCTTGCTCATCGTTGCGCCGCAACGAGTACAGGTTCCTCAGGTGGAGGTGAGGATGACCGCCTGGACACCGTCCGCCAGCAGGAGTTTTGCGATCTCAAACCCATATCTATCCGCATTGGCAACCGATGTCCCGTTGCCCACTGTGGCGTAGTAGGAATCGTGCAGGCTGCCGAAGGCTCCCTCCGCTTCTAGTTCACGCACCACATCCAGAGGCAGGATCCGGTTTGGATCGTCGTTGGCAAAGGTCGGATCGTAACCGCCATGGGCTGTCTGGTGCGTTTCACTGCTGAATCTCGACAGGCCGTTTAATGAATAGGTGCCGAAGCGGCTGGCGCTGGCCGCTTCGATTCTGTCCGGATTGCCACGGGGGACAATGCCGCCGGAAGTCACCAGGGCCAACCTGGCACTGGCCATGTCACGGACGGGGGGAGCAGGCTCTACCCGATCAAAGAGAGGCATGGTGCATTCGGTGTGGATCTGCTTGCCTGCCAATTTCCGCAGCAACATATCAATGGCTCGGCTGGCTCCTGTTTTTTCGGCAAAATAATTCTTTCGTTGGCCATGCGGGATATAGTGATCACGATCCGGATCCAATTCCTCTCCGTTTAGCTGCTTGATTCCCAGAACTGCCATATTTCGCAGCGCCTCTTCCATGTCCATGACATCTTTTCCTGCTCTGACAATGAAAACATTTTTTTTATATTCTATAACTGCCGGATTTTGCGGATACATGGCCGTTACAGCAGGAATTGAAAACTCCTTCTGCACCATCTGGCAGATGGCTCCGCAGGCGATACCGTAACGCCCGGCGTTAAAGGCGGGACCGGCCAGCAGGAACTTGGGTTTGTCTGCACTTTCCGCTGCATACCAGGGTGTGAGCAGGGCAAGGATTTCCCGGAGGGCTCTCTCTGTCTTGTCGGCAAGGTAATTGTCACCCACCACCAGGGTGGCTGCGACCTGGATATTGGGAAACAGGTTTTCAAGTAACATACCGGGGCCTCGTGCGCCCTCAAAAAGTTGAGGCGGCTGGTACGCCTTCTCTTCACCGCCCATGCCGCCAAAAAACTGGTTCAGGCAGTGGATCACTCTATATCTGTGTTCCACAGTTTACACCTCCCTGCAACTGAGTCTTTGCATACCGAGTTCGTTGGTCGCACCGATAATTGCCTGCAGTTCCACCTCCAGGCTACCGTCTTCATGCAGGCTGTGCGGCCAGGCGCCTGCAAGTTTGCTCAAGTCGTTGATTGGACCCAGAAGCTGCTCCATGGGAGGCAGCAGGATCCGTTCATTGGCATTGCCCACCGAGATCACGGCATCCGCTTCCACCGTCGAATCGGCCAGGGACTGGGAAAAGCCATCCGCACCCGCAAACTCATCGGTGATGGCGACCACCTTGACGCCGCTCTGTTCCAGGCCTCGGGTCAAGAGCATCTGGTCGGCATCCGGGTTGCCGAATCCCTCCTTGGAGAGAATGACTCCATCGGCGTTGAGTTCATGGACCAAGGCAATGGACGTTTCTGCCAAGGTCTCTTTGTCACTCAGCCTGACCGGTTCTGTGCAGAGAACAACTCCTGCAAAAAGGAGGTCTCTGCCATGGCGTCGCCACAGCTCCTGGAGCACAGGATTGTTCTGGTGGTGCCAGGTTGTATTTTTGTCACAGGCGGAGACGCAGTTTCCCGAAGTGATTGCTCCATCCAGCAGCACGAGAGGATCAATGATTCGGGGCAGTCCTTCCCTGGCATTGCGGCCAAGGACATAGGTATCATGGAGAAGGCCCTGGCTGAGCAGCATGTAGAGATAGACTAGGCGGGGCAGGTGCGAAGAAATGGGCTCCTTTTCCAGGGCGGGGAAGGGGTGTACTGTGTCGGGAGTCACGGCTTGCGTTGTCTCGCCAAGAAAGTCGGCAGCAGCCAGCCCGGCCTTTCTGACCGTCTCTTCATGTTGTCGGGGGGTTAGGTCAGGGACAACAACGATATCCAGCACTACATTGAAGGTGGTGGAAAAGGGAGAATAGAGCGCTCCTTCTCCACTCATGTCGATGATGCCTTCCTGGTAGCCGACAATTTTGCCGCAGGTTACGATAGCAACATTTTTTAGAACATGTCTTCTGCCTTCACCGAGACGATCACCCCGGACCTTGCTGCCTGGTTGCACCACATCCTTGACACAGAGTATCCTGGTTGAATCTCCCGGTCTGGTTATGGAGACAACACATTTTGCTATGTGAGTATCTCTGGATAATAAAAAAGTGATCAAAGCTTTTTTGTCAAGAAACAAGACCTTGTTTTCGAGTGTGGTCTGCTCTCCGAAGCGCACATTGTCAACACCAATATCTCCTCTTTCAAATATCATTCTTCCCCCACAATTACCGTATCGTTAAGACTGATGTAGGTTATTTCGCCACTCTCTTTGGATACCACGCAGATCCCATTGCTGACGGTCAGGGTGTCTGCCTCCTCTTTGATGAAGATCCCCACCGGTCTGCTCCAGTGAAAGATATGTTCCAATTCACTCTCAGTCCTCTTTTTACTGTTCGGCACGTTGATTCTGGCAGGTGAGCCCAGGGATTTATATTTTTCTTTACATATCTTCATTGCCGAAGCCCAGGTAATCCCCTGGGGCTCTGGTTCCTTTTTGAAAAAACGATCATACTCTTCTCGAAATAGAGACATAAGCACAACCAGGAGGAGAAGAAAGAGCAGTAAAAAGAAACAGCCTAATCCGGTTTTGGTTTTTTTCTTCATAGTCTAGCCAATTGTTGTGCCTGTTCGGCGGGGTAACAGAGATTCGTGACGGTAAAATATGCCATGTCATTATTCATTGTTCTTTTCCGATTATTTTGAAGACCTGTGACAAGGTCTTCAGCGGTACTGTCACTCCATGATTGGCTTGCAGTATTTTCTTTGCCGCTTCGATGGTTGTTGGCGGTTCAGGCATGGCACGGAGGAAGCCACTGATGTCTTCAACCATTGCCCAGGGATAGATGAGCCAGCGCCACTTGAGCAATTTTTTTGCATAGAAATCAGGCTGGAACAGGGATTGTTTTTTATGATGCAGCATGGCGATTTTGATCTCTGCCGGCTTGAATTCTCTGATATGCTGTAGGGCAATTTCAATGGTGTCGCCGGTATCAGTGAGGTCATCCACAAGCAGCACCTTAAGCCCCTTGATCTCCATACAGAGGGGAGATGAAAGGCTGGCTTTTTTTTCCTTGTTGCTGCCCGCAGTGTAGTGTGTGATGCGGATGCTGGTGAGGTCGTAGATGTCGAGGTAATCGCAGACAATCCGAGCCGGGACGTATCCGCCCCGGGCAATGGCAACGACCAGATCGGGTTTATATCCGGCCTCCCTAATCTGCAGGGCCAGCAGAGCAGAGAGACGGTGCACTTCCCCCCAGGAGATGAGTTCGCATTGGAATTGTTTGGCCATGGTATTCGTTTTCCTCGTTTTGTGTCGTTGAGATTAGCCAATCGTTTTTTCTCTGATTTGCTGCCAGGAAACCGGCTGGCCCCAATTGGCCAGGGGAGTATCGAAAAGGGACTGTTTTTCTTCCTGGCTTCCACTGTAGGTGTCTACTGCCTCAACAAGAAATTCTACCTTATACCCTCGGAAAAAGAGTTCCTGGGCTGTGCAGAGGATACAGCAATCCAGGGTGAGACCGATTAATACGATGGTTTCACTCGCCTGCGGAGGTCCAACAACTGTTGCCAGCCAGTTGCTAAAGCTCTCGGGATCTGCATACGGTTTCCCTGGTCGTTTTTCGGCTATTCCACAATGTTTGCGTACCCAGACAGGTGAGTGCATGCTCTTGATCCAAGAGTGTGGTTTTTTGATGTCGACAGGGAGTTCCGACTGGTAGCCCGGGGTTCCCGGTACACAATGTGCAAATGGAACACCGGGACGTGGTTGTCTGTAATCCGAGACGATTTCGGCAAGTCGTATTCCGTGGTTGCGACAGTGGGGGACAAGTATCTTTTGAATAAATTCCACACAGGGCCGAACCTGATAACAGGCACCGCCGTTAGCGCAGAAGTCTCTTTGCATGTCCACGGAAATAATATGCATGACCACTCTTAGTGTTTGTTTTGACCACTTGTTGCATCCTTGAGCTGGATGATCTCGTCGGGCTGTGTACCGGGCGGTATTGTTAGTTCTAATGGGGCGCCCGCTGGAATATCCGGTTCGTTACCGGGCAGGCCGTGCCCTGCAACTCGCAGTACTGCGCCATCCTCAATGCCTGGTAGAACATCCAGGATTGTATAAAAATCTTTTTCGAGTGCAGGCATAGTTCTCAGTTATGTGAGAAAAAATTGTGTTGTAAGCTCCATCAGTATCATTGTCACGCTGATGAAAAAACCGATCCACGGTACCCAGAGCGGTACGATCATGCAGTTGTCCGCCTTGGGTGCACGACCCTTGATGACGATGAGTGCCATATTGATACAGGCAAAGACGGTAAGGGTGACGAAACTGGTCAGGCGGGCAAGGGTGACTAAGGGCAGCCAGAGCGCCATAATAAGGATAAGGGCGGTTATCAGAAAGGTGGCTCGTAGCGGGGTGCGCGTTCTGGGGTTGATTCTGCCTAAGGGTTTTGGCAGCCACCCTTGGCTGCTCAGGCCATAGAGAACCCTGGCACCCATGATGATTTGGACCAGGGCACCGTTACTTACCGCAAAGAGACTGATGAGGGTGATAAGTGTGGGGGCACTCCCTGTTTTCTGTTGATAGAGCAGGGCCAGGGGGGCATGGCTGCCGGCAAGGTCCTCCTGGGGCAGGGAGAGCACTGCTACCAATGCAACTGCTAGGTAAAGAAGAGAGGTGATAACTAGGCAGGAAATGATGGCCAGCGGCATATTCTTTTGCGGATTCCTGAGTTCTTCGGCCACATTGACCATATCTTCAAATCCGATATAGGCGTAAAAGGCAAGAAAGGCACCGCTGAAGACCGCTACCCAGCTCGCTGTTTTCCATGGTGGAAGCATCTCGGGCAACCTTGCGGGGAGCTCGGCTAGAGAATCGCCGCAGACCCACAGTATATAGAAGAGGCCAAAGAGTTCAATGCTGGTCATGAGGGAGATGGTTGTCACAGATTCGCTGATTCCCCAGCAGGCGATCAGGCCAAGGCTGATGATCAGAGAGCAGAGAGCCAGCCAGTCGGGAATGTCAATAAAGACATCGAGGTAGCCGGTAAAACCACGGGATATGGCAGCTGCTGAAATTATGCCGATGGATATGACCATGACACCGACTGTGGTGGACAGCATCCTGTGACCAAAGGCTTCCTGAGTGTACAGTGCCTCACCGGCGCTTTTCGGAAACCGTGAGCTGAGTTCGGCAAAGGAAAAGGCTGAAAATCCGGCAATAAGTGAGGCGATCAGAAAGGCAAGCGGCGTGTACATTCCTGCTGTGGCAGCCACCTCTCCGACCAGTACATAGATGCCGGCACCAAGAATGGTCCCGAGTCCGTAAAAGATGATGAGGAGCGGGGAGAGGCTGCGCTTCAGTGCGACTGGCATGGGGCACTCCACATAAAGGGTACCTTGAAAAATTAGAATTTTCGGTCAAAATCGAGGCATGAAAAAAATTTTACCGCAGGTGCCCTGCAAGAATCACCCTAACTACGGGTGCAAGTGCCCTTGGGGTGCATATATTTGATATCCTGAGGATAAAATTTTTCTCATAACGAAGGGTTTGGGCGAAAAGGCAATTTTGCAAGGTGACCATAAAGAACAGCCTCTTTTTTAGTGTTTGTCCATAATGGGTTGTTTATCCTGATTCTTCGTTGTTCTCAAGAATTAGTCATCGAGATGTCAGGCGGGTGTGTCCCAAGACCGCGTTATTCGTCGTTTGGATGATTTCTGCGGGGCACTTGCGCTTAAAATCACTGAGCGTCTCGATTGCGGAAGAACTATCTGTTCCAGAAAACACGGATTGTTTTTTCACCGTCACCATAGGTGAATGAGAGATCGCCCTGGTAGGCACGGGAGATTGCTTCGCCGATACGACGGGCAATGTGGATGCCGGTGGTCGTTATCAGGATGAGTTCATTTTCCTCATTGATGACCATGATTCTTTCCAGTGGGTGGGCGGTTTTTTCCAGTTTTTCTTCGTTGTGAATGAGATTGAGCATTTCTTGCCGATGTTGCTGAAAAAAAGATCCTTTCAGCTCCAGGTAACCGGCAGGGTAGTTTTCGGCAATACGTTGACAGGCGGGGCAGAGTACTTTGTTGGCATTAACGGGTGGCTCATACCATGTCCAGCGGCCTTCAAGATAGACGCTGTTGCATTCAGTGCATGCAGTGGGTTCCGGCCATTTTTTATCTTCTTTGTAGGTGTCGTGTCGTTTTTCTTTAACCAGTCTGTCTCGTCTTCTATATTGACTCTTTTCCATTGAGCATCCTCCTTGTATATTAAACCTTGCCTGTTCATTTCTACCGGGGAGCCGTATAATGTAATTATATGACAATAGAGAGATTCATGAAAGGTGAAAATGAAGATGCGTTGGTTTTGAGAAGATGGATTGAAGGGAGAGAGAGGGCGAAAATATATTCTGTCATGAGGGGATTTTGCCTGTAACAACCTGATTGTCTGCACAACAGTATCGATGAGGAGGGTGAAAATATGCATGAGGCAATGTTTTATCAGGTCGGTAAGGAAAATGAGCTTATCTGTGGGTTGTGCAACCATCATTGTCATATCAAGGATGGCGGGCGCGGCATTTGCGGAGTGCGCGAGAATTGGGATGGGAGGCTGTATAGTCTGGTGTATGGTCGTCTGGTTTCGGAACACATCGATCCCATTGAAAAAAAACCCTTGTTTCAATTCCTGCCCGGCAGTCGCTCCTATTCCATAGCAACGGTGGGCTGCAACTTTCGCTGTCTGCACTGTCAGAACTATGATATTTCCCAATATCCCCACCTGCACGGCGGAGACATAAGCGGCAGGGAATGGACACCGGAAGCAGTGGTTGAGGCTGCGCTTTTAGGAAATTGCGCAAGCATCAGCTACACCTATGTGGAGCCGACAATCTTTTATGAATTTGCCTATGCCTGTTCGCAAGTGGCCCATGAACGTCGCTTGAAAAACGTCTTTGTCAGTAACGGTTACATGGCTCCGGATGTGACACGTCATCTGGCCCCGGTGCTGGATGGTATCAATATCGATATCAAGGCTTTCAGTGATGAATTTTACAAAAAGGTGTGCAAGGCCAGGCTGCAGCCGGTGCTTGATAACGTTCGGCTCATGCACGACCTCGGGGTGTGGGTCGAGGTAACCACCTTGCTTATTCCCGGCCTTAATGATTCGGCGGACGAACTGCGTGAGATAGCCAGATTTATCAAAGGCGTTGATCCGGGAATTCCCTGGCATGTGACAGCCTTTTATCCCACTTATAAAATGATAGACCGTGAGCCCACACCCGTGGAAACACTGCGCCGGGCACGGGATATCGGTCTTGAAGAAGGCTTGCGTTTTGTCTATGAGGGCAATATTCCCGGTGAGGGCGGTGAAAATACCTACTGCCCTTCCTGCGGCACCGAATTGATTACCCGATTTGGTTTCACTATTCAGCAAAACAGGGTG
>JAQYVF010000175.1 GCA_030145625.1 Desulfocapsa sp.
AATCTTTTGTTGGCAGAATTGTGCAAACAGTGCCTTTGTGCTGATCATAATAAAAAATATCATTATTCGAAGGCAAGATCAACGATATTTTTCAGATTTTGGTATTATTTTTATGAATGTGTCAAGTTTGTCAGCACAGTAAGCACAGCAGTTTTTTTGTTTTTCTTCAGTCGGAAATGGAATTTCAGACTGCTTGCTCTAAAGGGGGCCACTATGAAAGTTTATTACTCTACCGGGAATCGCTGAGCCGGAAAGGAATCTTTCCAGGGCACCGGTATGGGAACATTCGGCTTCCCCGGTTTGATACAAACGAGACAATTCTTTCGTGTTTCACATTACCTCATTAAAGGTTACCTGTATTTTTATGAAGAAGTCAAAAAAAAGAACATTGTGGTATCAGAAGGTTTGACTTATCTTGTAGGGGAGTGTGACGGAAAAAGAGACTCTCATAAGTGTAGGAATAGGTTTCATTCATTTTTTCTACATGATAGCATCATGATGGATGCTATCTTTTATGTGTAATGAGAAAAAAGTAAGAGGTACCTTGATGAACAGTTTTCGCTTTAAGTTGATTGCCCCAGTCGCCATTGCCTTTTTGATTATGGTCATCAGCGCCATTACCTTCACGGTGATCACACAGACCAAGAGCAGTAATGAACTGAATAAACAGGTAGGGGCTTCTTTTACCGCAATAGATGTGACAATTGGTGAGGATCTCGGAGAGTTGTCTCAACAGTTGGAGAGCAATCTTAAGCGCATGCAGGAAGAGGCGTCAAGTTCTCTTGAGGAATCTTCTACCAAGGCACTACAGGAAACCGCCAGTTCAGTTCAAGAGAATCTGCGTACCATGCGACGCCAGAATGGTGATGATTTGATTAAGCTTTTGGCACTGGTTGCAACAAATAGTGTTATTGCTAAAGATTTTACAACGTTGAACGGCTATGTCCGCAGCGCTCACCGTAACCCGGATCTTGTTTTTCTTTTTTACCGGGATAAAGATAAGCGACCGCTTACCCGTTATCTGCAACGCAAAAACACGAAACTGAAGTCTCTTCTTGCCAAAGGGAAGCCGGACATTGCGAAGATCATTCAGGCAGGGCAGGATGATCCCAACGTACTGGTTCTGCATCATGATATCATATCCGATGGCGAGTCGGTCGGCAGTATTAGCCTTGCCATAGACATGACCCAGGCCCGACAGCAGGCTGAGGAGATGAATGAACGTTTCGATGATCTGGTTGACAGTAATGGTGAACAGATCGACTCTATTCTGGGCAGAGAGTCAAAGGCTATCAGCAATGAGCTGCAAAAGGTAGTTAAAGATGTCAGGCGGGAAGTCACAGAGAATTCCAGTAAGACAGTGGCTGATATTACTGCCATGAGCAATAGTTTGAGTAGTCGAACACGAAATATGTTCATTGTCGGCTCCGTTGTTGGCTTAATTCTTCTACTTGGTATTCTGCTGCTCAATGCCCGCTCTATCCTCAGGCAGCTGGGTGGTGAGCCGGAGGCTATGGTCAAGCTTGCCCAGCGTATTGCCAAAGGTGATTTAAAAAAGAGTGAAAACAGCAAATCTGTTCCCGGTAGTCTCCAGGGAGCTCTGCATGAGATGAGGGAAAATCTCTATCGCCTGATCGGAAATATTGTCGGAGAAGGCCGCGCTTTGAGTGCCACTTCCACCGAACTGGCACTGGCAGCCGAAGACATGACAGGGGGGGCGGAACAATCTGCTGCCAAGGCCGATACTGTGGCTGCTGCCACCGAAGAGATGAGCGTCAATATGGGCACGGTAACCATGGCCAGTGAACAGGCAGCCCAGAATGTCAATGTGATGGCCACTGCCATGGAGGAAATGTCCTCGGCTATCCAGGAAATCGCTGGCAATACGGCAAAGGCCAGTACTATGACCGGTGAGGCGGTGAACTTTGCCAAGAGTTCCTCCGAGAAGGTTAACAACCTTGGCACAGCTGCTCACGAAATCAGTAAGGTGACTGAGGTGATCACGGAAATTTCCGAGCAGACCAACCTGCTGGCCCTGAATGCCACTATTGAGGCTGCCCGTGCCGGAGAGGCAGGCAAGGGATTTGCTGTGGTTGCTAACGAGATCAAGGAACTTGCCAAACAGACGGCTGAAGCCACTGGCGAGATTAAAGCGAAGATCGAATCCATCCAGTCCTCCACCGATGACACGGTGATGGAGATCACTGAAATCAGTAAGGTGATCAACAGTGTTAACGAAATTGTTTCTACCATTGCTGCAGCAGTGGAAGAACAATCGGTTACTGCCACTGATATTTCGGGCAATGTCAATGACGCGGCGAACGGGATCAGTGAAGTTAACGAAAATGTATCCCAGGCTACGGCAGTTGCCGGTGAGATTGCTCGGGATATTACTGATGTCAGTCAGGTATCGCAGGAGGCACAGGAAAACAGTCTCCGTCTGCAGGAAAGCGCACAGCAGCTCAAGGCGATCGCGAACACCATCAGTCAGGAGACGGGTCGCTTTGAGCTGGGAGACAGAGGCAATAACTAGATAAATACGCGTGTCGTATCAACTACCCGACCGCTGCTTCGCTGGAATGACTCCCTGTCGGTGGGCATCGGTTCCATTGATAAGCAGCATAAGGTGCTCATTGACCTGATTAACGAGCTTTACCGAGAAATGAACTCAGAGAAGGGGCAAGCTGTTATAGGTAGGGCCCTTGGTAAGTTGATTGTTACACGGGAACTCATTTCCAGTTCGAAGAAAAACTCTTTGCCGAGCATAATTATCAGGACAAGAGAGGTCATGAGGAGGTCCATCGTAAACTGGTGGCCCAGGTCATTGATTTCCAGAAGCAGTTCGAGCAGGGGGATGCGGATGTATCACTTGAATTGATGGAATTTCTCAAGGACTGGTTAATCAATCATATCAAGAAGACAGACAAGCAGTATGCTCCGTTTCTGCAGAGTAAGGGTGTGGTTTAGTGGAGAAAAGGCCAGGTAGAAGATGATATCTCGTGGTCCTGGGTGCGCCATGCACTCTAGGGCAGCTTGCCCCGTCGTTTGGCTGATTCCCGCAGGGCATGTACTATAAACGGGTACAAGTTTCAGTTTCAGTAGTAAGCAGGCTATTTCTTGAGCCCGAAAATGCCTTTCTTTTTAGATGTAAATGCCGGGCGGTAGCGTTTTTTACGCCCTCCCTGCTTTCTGGAGTGGGAGTGTTCCGTGTTAGTGTGTGGGGACTCTTTTTTCAGGGAGGGGAGCTGGATATCCGTCAGTTTACCGGTGACTGACTCTATGTACAGATCACAGAACAGGGAGCAGGCCTTGAAATAGCTCTTTTTCTTCATCCATTTGGGCCAGGTATCGTTTTCCTGGTGGCGGAGAAATTGGGGGAGATTGGAAAGTAGGGTGACCATCTCCTGACGGGTGGAGCGACGTAAATTCAGTTGTGCTCCGAGTTCCTGGTCCAGGCTTTCGCGCAGGATTTTCGAAAATTTAAAGGCTGCCGCGCCCTTCAAATTTTGTCGGATCAGATCAAAGCGTGCATTGGCCCAGGGGATGAGAAGAAAGGCCAGGAGGAAGTCATTGGGAAGGCCCTGTTGTCCCGATTTTTTTGCCAGCAGTACACTGCGGTCAACAACTTTTGCAAGAGCAGTCAGTTGTTCCCGGTAAGGGAGTTCTTCTGCTTGTTCCTTCTTGAAAAGTGTTTTTTGGTAGAGGCCCAGAATATCGAAAAAAAGTTCCGATTCCAGTGCCAGGTCGAGCCATTCAGCAAAGGCACCGCTGTGTATATCTTTTAAGAATTCGTCGCGAATCCGAGAAGGTGGACAGAGGGTAAGCTTTTCATGGTGGGAACGAATTGCCTGCCAGCTTTTTGGAGCGATGTCGAAATTCAACCTGGCAGCATGGCGAATGGCGCGCAGCATGCGTACCGGATCCCTGGTAATGCGTCGTTCCGGGTCCCCAACGATACGGATGACAGAATGGTCAAGGTCATCAATGCCGCCCACATAGTCAATAATGGTGTTGTTCTCGATCTCGTAAAACAGAGAATTGATAGTGAGGTCCCGGCGCTGGGCATCTTCATCCAGACTGCCGTAGGTATTGTTGGGGGCGAGCACTGCCTCCGGGCCATCGATATCATATTCGCTTAAGGAGCGCAGGGTGGAGAGCTCTATCTCCTTGCCGCGAAAAAGAATCTGAACCAGTCTAAAGCGTCTGCCAATGGTGCGACTGTTGCGGAAGAGTTTGCGGATCTGTCCGGGACGGGCATCGGTGCTGATGTCAAAATCTTTGGGGGTTTTCCCGAGATAGAGGTCGCGAACACCACCTCCGACCAGGTATCCAGAGTAGCCATTGTCACGCAGTACGCGGAGCACATGCATGGCATCTTTGTCAATCATGTGGTGACGAATGGGATGTTCGTCAGGGGTGATGATCAGAGGTTCGTTGGAAAAGGTCATAGGCAGAAGGTGATCAGGAGGCTACCGGGTTAAATCCCAAGCCTTCTTTGTAGACTGATTCCGACTGGGTGACAAATTGTCTAAAGATCTCGGCGACAGGGAGGATCTCGTTCATTTTGTAGGTGTTGGCACCGGAGAAAAAGAGACCCTCTTCGATATTGCCGTTACGGGCGCTTTGCAGTCGTTCGCTAATGCAGTAGTGATGGTCGCATTTCTTCAAACATTTGTAGGGACATTTTTTGACCGTGGTATCGTCCCCTGCAGCCATGGAACGGACAAATTTGGTGTTTATGGCCCGCCCCGGCATGCCCACCGGAGAGGAGGTGATGACAATATCGTCCTTCTTGGCATCTAAATAGGCTTGTTTGAATTTATCATCCACGTCGCATTCTTCACTGAGGACAAAACGGGAGGCGATCTGTATTGCGTCTGCACCGTACTTGTCCATCATCTCGGCCATTTCATAGCCGTTAGTAATTCCACCGGCAGCAATGAGAGGTACTTTATTGATGACTTCACGAATGGGAGGGAAGATTTCACGCAGAGGACGATCAGTACCGAGGTGTCCTCCAGCTTCGGCGGCTTCTACAATTATGGCCGCTGCACCGAGTTTTTCAGCAAGTTTGGCTATCCCGGGAGTGGAGACGATCATGATAATGGGAATGTTATGTTCACGTCCGATTTTAAAGATATCTCTGGAAAACCCTGCACCGGTGATGATCATGTCAATGCCGGCCTCGATGGAGGTCATCACCAGATTGTAAAAATCTTTCATGGCGTACATGATATTGACTGCCACAATGCCGTCTGTCATGCTTTTGGCCTTGAGGATGTCTGCTCGGAGATCCTCG
>JAQYVF010000033.1 GCA_030145625.1 Desulfocapsa sp.
ATGTCTTCGGCAACACCATGGCAACCGGTCTGCACAAGTTTCTGAGTGATCACTGAATATCCTGAAGAAGATAAACTCCGCGCCATAAGACCGGTGGCAACACTCTTGCCGATATCGGTGTCAATACCGCTGATGCAGGTCACCGGGCACATCAGCGCCTCCTGGCCACAAAACAGGAACAGGAATAGCTGACAGGCAATCCTCTTGAGTCACCGAACTCCTGTCTGTAACGTGCTTCAAACCGGGCAAGCGCCTCCCTGCTCCAGCGATACTCACTAACCCCACCCACCCCTGTGGCACGAATATGGTACAGGATCTCACGGACCGAAGGGAAAAACAGTTGTTCATGAAAATTTCTCTGTTCTTCCAGGATGAAATCCTGCTCCAACAAGGCGCAGACATCCTTATCCGAGCGATAGCCCAGCCCAACAGAAGTCAGCCGAGAAAATTCCTGCAAGGTACCGGGACCAAACAGAGAAAAAGCGAGATAACTCCCAGAAGCCAGCTCCCGACCCAGACGAAGGAGAAAGGCCGGCAGATCATCCAGCCATTGAAAGGTGGCGCCGGAAATAATGAGGCGGATATCCGGAGGCAGAGTCAGCGTCTCGATATCTCCAAAAAAAGACAGGATATGCAAAGACTCTCTTCTGGGAAGTCTGTTCAGTACCACCTCTTCAAACTCGGGCACCAGATCGTTGAGGAAAAGGGTCTCCACCGGTTTAGTGTTGCAAAGCATTTCGGTCAACACTCCGGTACAACAGCCAATTTCAACAACTCGGCGAAAAGAGGCATCAGGGAGCATTTCAAGACATTGCAAAAGCCTTACAGCCAACTCTTTCTGCACCCGAGCAGCATCGTCATAAGTAGAAAGACTCCGGCGAAAACAGTGCGCTATCTTCTCTTTATCAAGGTGCAAGACCATATTTATCGTTCAAAATGTAGAATAAAAACACCTTCAGCCTTCAGCCTCTCGTACCAACTCATCCCAGCTCTGATAAGCATAAAACAGAAAGTGGTATGCGTCGACCCGCTTGATCTTTTTTTCAGACCAGTAATTGAGTTGATTAGCGGTGGGCACGATAAAATCGTGCTCTGCAATCAGGGCTCGATCATAAATGGGCGTATTTTCCGGGTCACAGTGTGCTATCTCCAGCAAAGTTGCCAGTTCCCTCTTCTGGTCAACGAGACTGCGCTGGGGTTGTTTGGCCAGAAAAATGCGATAGAGTTCACGGTCGCGGCACATGCGATGGTAAAACTTGAGCCGACCTTTTTCATCAAAATTCTCAAGCGTTGAACGAACCACATTTTCCGGAATACCAAACCGGTCATGGATGGGGCAAAGTGTGCCATTGATAGCCAGACTTGCACTGAGTTCAGCCTGGTGTGCAGCAAAAAGCTGTTGCCCTGCCCAGACCCCCATGGACCAGGCAATGAGAACAATATCCTCATAAGCTGTAAACAGTGCTTCCAGGTCAACATCCGGGACTAGATCAGCATAGTTACAAAACATGAGCACATCCCGCTCATGG
Source organism: Desulfocapsa sp. (assembly GCA_030145625.1). Classification (GTDB taxonomy): domain Bacteria; phylum Desulfobacterota; class Desulfobulbia; order Desulfobulbales; family Desulfocapsaceae; genus Desulfocapsa. The sequence continues at coordinate 1,530 of JAQYVF010000033.1, forward strand.
CTGACAAGTGGCTTCACAGGCGTCTCGTCCATGCCCCATCCATTACAGAAGAGGATCAGCCCTTCTCTCCCCCTGTGATGCAGCCACTGGCTCCTCATAACTTTCTCTTTCCCCCACTGCCCCGCTTGACCAGCAGCTCTGGAAGCCCCTGTAGATCCTGCCACTGCATATTTGCACAAAGAGAAAGGCGAAATCGGGCCGTGCCCTCTGGAACAGCCGGCGGCCGCACAGGAAAAATCAGATACCCCTGCTCCTGCATGGCCTGGGCCTGCTGCAGGGCCAAGCAGTCATCACCAATCAGGACCGGGACAATATTGGTGCTGCCTCCGGTGCTGATTCCCTTTTCTCTGATGGCCACGCGCAACTGCTCCGATATCTGCATAAGATGTTGCCGTGCTCCCTCCATTGCCTGCATGGTACGAAAAACAAAGCGATTCCAGTTCAGAACCACAGGCGGAAGGGCCGTGGTGAAGATAAAAGAACGGCTGTGATTGATCAGATAGTTGCGAATCTCCTCACTGCAACAGATAAAGGCACCAATGGAAGCCAACCCCTTGCCAAAGGTCCCCACCAGGAGATCAACATCAGCCAGGACCCCCGCTTCTTCAGCCTTGCCCAGCCCCTGACTGCCATAGAGCCCTACGGCATGGGCTTCATCAAGATAGAGCATGGCACCAAATTCTTTTTTAAGTTTCACCAAGCACTGCAGGTCAGCCACATCTCCATCCATACTAAAGACCGACTCGCTGACAATCACAATCTGTTCATACTCTTTACGAAAATTCACAAGAAGAGAACGAAGCTGTTCATAATCCCGATGTCGAAAGCGTTTATGGTGAGCACGGGAGAGACGAAGCCCATCGTGAATGGAGGCGTGATTCAGTTTATCGGAGAGAATGAGATCATTCTTATTACACAGAGCTGGCAGGATACCGATATTAGCATGGTAGCCGGAGTTGAAAAGCAGAGCAGCCTCATGCCCATAGGCCCGGCTCAAATCCTCTTCCAGACCATGGGCGAGAAGAGAATCCCCTGTAAGAAGCCGTGATGAGGCAGCACCGAGAGAAAAATCTCCGGTATCTTTATTCAGTCCCAATCCCTGATAAAAACGAAGTCGGAGTTCAGCATCTCCGGCAAGACCCAGATAGTCATTTGATGTTAAATTCAGGAGTCGGCGACCACCATACTCCACATAACATCCTTGACTTCGGTTTAATGGGTGAAGACTCCTCAGCCGTCCTCGTTCCTCAAGATCAACAAGTTTCTTTCCATACTGAGAAGTCATCGCAACTGCCCCTCGGCAAGCACATCACAGATTGCCGTAGTCAGGATTTTGAGATCTTCAGTTTCTATACAGTATGGCGGCATAACGTAAACCAGGCGTCCAAAGGGACGAACCCAGACCCCTTTCTCCACAAATCCTGCCTGAATCCATTCCATATCGACCGGTTCTTTCATCTCCACCACACCGATACCACCTAACACTCGGACCTCTTCAACCGATGTGAATTCACGGCACGGAGCAAGGCCCTGTTCCAATCCCTGCTCCAGAGTATGAACTTGCGTCTGCCAGTCAGAGTCCAGAAGCAGCTGCACTGAGGAACAAGCCACGGCACAGGCCAGGGGATTAGCCATGAAGGTGGGACCGTGCATAAAAACCCCAGGCTCCCCTGCCGAGACCATCTCCCCTATCTCCTTACGGGCAATGACTGCAGCCAGGCTAAGATATCCTCCGGTCAAAGCCTTGCCCACACAGAGGAGGTCCGGGACCACGTCGGCGTGGTTACAGGCAAAGAGCTTGCCGCTGCGACCGAAACCGGTAGCAATCTCATCGGCGATGAGGAGAACCCCATAATGGTCGCAGAGAGTACGTACCCGGCGCAGATACTCGGGATGATAAAAACGCATTCCACCCGCCCCTTGGACAATGGGCTCAAGGATCACCCCGCAGAGTTCATCATGGTGCTCTTCCATGAGCTGAGAAAAAGAGGAGATATCTTCTTCCTGCCAAACATCTCCGAAACAACAGCGGGGCCTTTCGGCAAAATAGTATTGGGGCAGCACCCCGGCAAAGAGCTGATGCATCCCGTTTACCGGGTCACAAACCGACATGCAATGCAGGGTATCGCCATGGTAGCCGGAACGAATGGTAAGAAAACGTTTCTTCTCAGGCCGTCCTGCCCCATGAAAATATTGAATGGCCATCTTCATGGCCACCTCCACAGCAACAGAGCCGGAATCGGCAAAGAAGACCAGATCGAGGCCTTTGGGTGTAATATCCACCAGAGAACGGGCCAGTTGTACGGCTGGTTCGTGGGTCAGGCCTCCAAACATGACATGGGAGAGACGTGCTGCCTGCTCCTGCAGGGTCGCAGTGAGTAAAGGATGGTTATAGCCGTGAATCACGGACCACCAGGAGGCCATGCCATCAATCAGTTCTCGACCATCCTTAAGTCGAATACGAACACCGGCAGCAGATTCCACCGCATAGACCGAAAGGGGTTGGGTAATAGAAGTGTAGGGGTGCCAGATATGCTCACGGTCAAAGGCCAGAAGCTCATCATGGGTCATGCGCCCTCTCCCTTCTTTTTGGGGGACAGGTCAAAACCCAACTTCGCAAATTCCGTTAGATCACGTTCCACACCACTGCCCATCGTAGTCAGATAATCCCCGACTATGGCTCCATTTGCCCCGGCTGCAAAGAACTTGTACTGCTTATTGCCAAAGCGACCACGACCACCGGCAATACGGATAATTGCTTTGGGATTGATAAAACGAAAGAGGGCAACACTGCACAGAACCTCATCCAGGGAAATAGGTTCCATGGTGGCAAGCGGTGTACCTGGAATGGGACTGAGAATATTTATGGGAATGGAAAGAACACCAAGCTCTCGCAGTTCAAAGGCCAGCTGCAGCCGATGCGCCAGTGTCTCACCCATGCCGATAATGCCGCCAGAACAGAGATCCATACCTGCAGCCAAAGCAATTTTCAGGGTCTCCAACTTCTCCTGCCAGCTATGGCTGGTGCAGATGGAAGGGAAAAATTCCCGGCAACTCTCTAAATTACAATGGTAACGACGCACGCCGAATGCATAGAGTTGTCTGGCAGACTCTGGGGTAAGAAACCCCATGGAGGCACAAAAGAGAAGATCGGTCTCGCGGGCCATGCCACGATACAATTCCCCCATGGCCTCCAGCTGCTCAAGCTTTTGAGAACGTCCGGCAGTAACCAGGGATAAGCGCCTGACCCCGTAGCTGTCATTTTCTCTGGCCTGGGCAAGAGCCGTCTCCTTATCTATCTGCTCGTAGCAGGAAATATCCACGTTGTACCGGGAAGACTGGGCACAGTAACGACAGTCTTCTGAGCATTTTCCGGAACGCGCATTAATGATAGAACAGAGATCAAAACTCTTCCCGTGAATATCACGGCAGAGCGTATCAGCAGCCCGGCAAAGCTCTTCGAGATCAGCCTGTTCAGCAAGGGCAAGGGCCTGATCAAAATCAAGCTGTCCTCCCCCTTTTACAATCTGCACACAACGCTCAATCATTTTTGTGCCTCACAATAAAAAAACCACAGGCAGGCAGCCACATACTCCGCCTCTCCGTGGTTTAATGGTTTGCAATCAGCTCAGTTTATCCATACACTTGTTCAACCCTTCCGGAGTATCGAATTGCAGGGCCTTGTATTGATACCCTTTGGGGGCGATCTTACGCATCATGCCCTTGAGCACGGTCTTCGGACCAACCTCGATAAAGGTATCCACACCCTCATTGATCATTGCCGTAATAATCTCAAACCAACGCACTCGTGAAGCGATCTGACTGGCCATCATCTCTTTGATGTGGCCCGGCTCCTTTTCAGGAGAAGCAGAAACATTAAAATAGACCGGAGTAACAGGTGACTTAAACTCCACCTCACTCATAAAGGCAGAAAAATCAGGTACGGCATCGGCCACCAAAGGACTGTGGTTGGCCACACTCACGGCAAGGGGAATCACTCTGGCCCCTGCCTCAGAAGCTACTTTTTCCACGGCATCAAGCCCTGCGATGCTTCCGGAAATAACGATCTGCAGTTCCGTATTATGATTGGCGGCGGTGACTATGCCATCACCATCACAGTCAGCAATAATCTCTTCAATCTCCTGCATGGTTTTTCCAATAACAGCCCGCATCCCACCGGGATTTTTCTGACCTTCCCGTTCCATCAGGGCTCCACGTTTGATCACCAGACGAATGGTATCTTCCACACTAAGTACACCTGCTGCACAAAGGGCCGAATATTCTCCCAGACTATGACCGGCAAAACAGGAGGCGGACAATTTGTCCCCCCAAGCCTTTTTCAATCCCTGATAACAGATTAAATTGGTCACGGTAATGGCCGGCTGAAGATGAATGGCTCGGGTCAATTCCTCCATGGGACCGTCCTGACAAAGAGTAGCCAGGGGAAAATCACAGACCGATGCGGCCATCTTCATGATGGCCGCGCAATCACTGTCGGAATCGATAAACTCCCGTCCCATCCCCAGGAACTGGGAACCTTGACCGGGAAAGAGTACTGCTATTTTCATTATTACACCTTTTATGCAGAAGTCAGATCACGGCTGTTCAGTTTCAAGCTGCCGCACGCTTCCTCTGTCTTTCTTCCAGAATATTTGCCACTAAAAAAAGGGCCACACCCACCGTAATGGCAGAGTCGGCCACGTTAAAGGCAGGCCAGTGGTGGCCTGCCACATAAAAATCGAGAAAATCAACGACGGCACCCAGCCGTATCCGATCAATAACATTGCCAATGGCTCCTCCTGCAATAAGGGCCAAGGCTGGGCCGTAGAACGGATGCTCTTTGCGCAATCGAAAATAGAACACAGTGAGGAGCACCAGGGCCACACTTGCCAGGCTCAAGAAAAAATAGTGGCGCCAGGCAGAAGTGACCCCTGCCAAAAAACCAAAGGCCGCTCCTTTATTGGTGAGATAAGTGAGATTGAACAGACCGGGAATAATCTCCCGAACCTCATAAAGAGAAAAAGTGTTCAGAACCCATATTTTGGTCAGCTGGTCCAGAGCAACAACCAGGAGCAGCAGGAAAAGAGAAAGCACTGTTATTGCTGCTCCCCAAGATCCATCTCGACAACTACGCCCAGGCAGCGTTCACAGAGTTGCGGATGGTCTTCATTGCTGCCCACAAAGGTAGAGCGAGTCCAGCAGCGCTCACATTTATCTCCGGCAGCAGCCCGTACGGCCACCGCCAGACCGGAAAGTTCTTCACTGACCTGAAAACTCAGATCAGTAAAAGCACTTCTCTCCTCACAGCGAGTCATTTCAGAAATAATACACACCTCTTTTACCTGTTCCCACTCCTCTTCGATAAAGGAGGCCCATTCGCCGTTGATCTCAAGCAGGACCTCAGCCTCCAGGGGATGGCCGATGATCTTTTCCCGGCGTGCAACTTCCAGAGCCTTGGTGATCTCGGAACGCACCTGAATCAGTTTTCCCCAGCGCGCCTCCAGTTCCGGATCACGCCTCTCAGGTGCCGGCTTTGGAAATTCGGTAAAAAAGATAGACTCATCAAGAGGACTGTTGTCAGTAAGACCTTGAAAATGTTCCCAGGCCTCAGTGGCTGTAAAGCTGAGGACAGGAGCCATCAGTTTCAGAAGCCCTCCCAGAATCTCATGCAGGACAGTCTGGGCTGAACGGCGCAAAATCGAATCAGTACCCGAACAGTAGAGTCTGTCTTTTAAGATATCGAGGTAAAAGGCACTCATGGTGGTGCCGCCAAAATAATTGAGGGCCTGATGAATAGAATGGAATTCGTAGCGTTCATAAGCAGCGGTCACCTTTTCCCGCAGCTCCTCAAAACGAGCCAGAGCCAAACGGTCAATCTCTTCCATCTGTTCAAAGGGAACACTATGAACAGCCGGATCAAAATCCGTGAGATTACCCAGCATGTAGCGAATGGTATTACGCATCTTCCGATAGGCATCGGCCACCTGTTTGAGGATCTCATCTGAGACCTTGACGTCATCACGGTAGTCTTCGCTGGAGACCCAGAGACGCAGGATCTCTGCCCCGAATTTTTTAATCACCTCTTCAGGCGCCACCACATTACCGATGGACTTGGACATCTTCTTACCCTTGCCATCCACCACGTAACCGTGAGTCAGAACGCCCTTGAAAGGAGCCTGACCGCGGGTACCCACTGAGGTGAGCAGCGAGCTCTGGAACCAGCCACGATGCTGATCACTGCCCTCAAGGTAGAGATCTGCCGGTACCCGCAGCTCTTCACGAGCCTCGCAGACAGCAGCATGAGAGGTTCCGGAATCAAACCAGACATCGAGGATATCCTCCTCTTTTTCAAACTCACTCCCTCCGCAGGAAGGACAACTACAGCCATCCTCAAGGAAGTCGGAAAGTTCATGACGGAACCAGGCATCAGCCCCCTCTTTACGAAACAATTCATCTATGCGGGCTACCAGGGCCTCGCTTTTAAGAACTTCACCGCATGTTTTGCAGCTGACCACGGTAATGGGCACCCCCCAGGTGCGCTGCCGGGACAGACACCAGTCCGGTCGATTCTCCACCATGGAGTGGATACGCTGCATCCCCCAGGCCGGGGTCCACTGCACATTTTCTATCTCAGTAAGTGCCTTTTTCCGCAGATCGTTCACCTCCATGGAGATAAACCACTGGGGTGTGGCCCGATACATGACCGGCTTCTTACAGCGCCAGCAGTGGGGGTAACTATGATTAATGGCCTCTTCGTGAAGCAGTACACCGCTTGCAGCCATGTCTGCATTAATGGTCTTATTCACCTCTGGTACCTGAAGCCCGGCATACTGACCAGCCTCTTCTGTGTAGCGTCCTTCGCTATCCACGGGAGAAAGGATTTCCAAGTTATAGCGCAGACCGGTCAAATAATCATCGGCACCATGTCCGGGAGCTGTGTGTACACAGCCGGTTCCAGCCTCCAAAGTTACATAGTTGGCCAGGACCATCAGTGAATCACGATCAAGAAAGGGATGGCGGCACTTACGTTTTTCCAAACCCCTGGCAGAAAAGGTCCCGGTCACGGAGTAGTCGCTGATCTCCATGGTCGCCATCACCGACTCCACCAGTTCCTGAGCCAGAATCAAGGTCTCATCCCCAACCTTCACCGCCGCATAGACAAAATCGGGATGAAAGGCCACAGCCAGGTTGGCAGGCAAGGTCCAGGGAGTGGTCGTCCAGATCACAACTGACACCTTTGTGTCTGCTAGGGCCGGATCGATATCTGAGAGATCTTCCACGACCGGAAATTTGACAAAAATGGAAGGCGAGCGATGATCATAATATTCCACCTCTGCCTCGGCGAGCGCAGTTGTACAGGTGGAGCACCAGTATACCGGTTTCTTGTTACGAGTGACTGCACCGGAAAGGAGAAAGTTATTAAATTCCCTGGCGATACTGGCCTCATAGTCATAATTCATGGTGAGATAGGGACGCTCCCAGTCACCAAGTACTCCCAGACGTTTAAACTCATTCTTCTGAGTCTTGATCCATTTCTCGGCATACTTGCGACAGGCCCCACGTTTGGCCAGTTTAGGGATAGTGTTTTTTTTCTCTCCCAGTTCCTTGTCCACATTATGCTCAATGGGCAATCCGTGACAATCCCAGCCGGGAATATAGGGGGCCTGAAAACCGGCCATCCGCCTGGACTTGAGAATAATGTCCTTGAGGATTTTATTAAAGGCAGTACCTAAATGAATATGACCGTTGGCGTATGGAGGACCATCGTGGAGAACATAGAGGGGCTTGCCCTGACCATGTTCCTGAATCTTGGCATAAAGGCCCTCTTTCTCCCAGCGTTTGAGGTACATGGGCTCTTTCTGGCCCAGATTGGCCTTCATCTTAAACTTGGTCTGCGGCAGATTCAGGGTGTCCCTGTAATCCATATCTATCTCCTTATATCTCCTGCAGCCGGCCTATTGGGGCATCTTCAGGTAGAATGGTTGTCAGATTCTTATTGATTTCTTTTGTAAAACTTTCAAAAATAACAACTGCGATTGAAGTTGCAAGAAGAAAGTGGCAAAAACGACCGAATCTCCTTTAAATTTGACATAAGTTGTTGCCTTAATTAGAGTATGGAGATATTTCTACAGTTAGTTACTCTTTTTACCCCTTTCATATAGAGATCAAGTATGACTAAAGTAATCGCCATGGCCGGTAAAGGTGGGACCGGAAAGACTACCACTTCCGCCCTGCTCACCAGATACCTGCTGGCAAAAAAAGCAACCCCTTTTCTCTTAGTTGACGCCGACTCCAATGCAAACCTGAACGAACTCTTAGGTCTGGATGTTGGCCTGACGCTCGGTAAAATCCGTCAAGAGCTGAAGGGCGAACTCCCTCCCAACATTACCCGCGACCAGTTCATGGAGATGAAAATCCATCAGGCTCTAATAGAAGAAACAGGCTTTGACCTTCTGGTAATGGGCCAACCCGATGGTCCCGGCTGTTACTGTGCTGCCAACCAGTACCTGGCCATGACCATGGATAAGCTGGCAGCAAACTACAAATACATCATCGTCGACAACGAGGCAGGCATGGAGCACCTGAGCCGCATGAACCTGCGCTCCATCGACTATCTCCTGGTGACCTCTGACCCATCCGCCCGAGGTATCCTCACCGCAAAACGCATCTCTGAGATTACTGCTCCCCTGGGCCTCCAGATCAAAAAACAGTTTCTTCTTGTTAATCGAGCACCCCAGCCGGTACCTCCGGCCCTGCAGGAAAAGATAGATGAAGCGGTAAATGACAGTGGCATGGAACTGGGTGGCATCATTCCTTCCAGTGAGGCCCTCATCAACCAGGAACTCTCCGGTGAATCATATCTTAAACTTGACGATTCAGCAGATGTGATACCCACCATCACTGCTATTTTTGACAACATTTTTGCTGATCAGGATTAATCCTTGCCCAAACTCGTCCACAATCAAGATCCAATAGAACCCAAGGATATCCCGGGCAACACCATGATCGAAATGATCAAGGTCAGCCGCACCTATGCCCCCGACATCAAGGCCTTGTCCGACATCTCCTTTACTGTGGATACCGGAGAGCTGTTTTTTCTCATAGGTAGGAGCGGAGCCGGAAAGACCACTCTGCTCAAGCTGATCTGCAACATGGATACTCCCAGCAATGGACTCATTGAAGTCGCCGGATACAACATCCACAACCTCAAGGGAAAAAAACTTGCCCACCTGCGTCAGAAGATCGGGGTAGCCTACCAGGATTTCAAACTCTTGAGCGATCGCACTGTTGCTGAGAATATCGCCATATCCATGGAAGTCTCCTATAAAAAACCCCGTGCCATCAAACAGCGGGTAAGGGACCTTCTTGAACAGCTGCAGCTCACGGATAAACATGATGCCCTCACTGGAGATCTCTCCCGTGGAGAGCAGCAACGAATAACCCTCGCCCGCTCAGTGGCCAACTCGCCGCGCCTGATACTGGTGGATGAACCCACTGGCAATCTGGATGCCGCTACCACAGAACGGGTCATGGACCTTCTTACCCGCTGTAATAAGGCGGGTGCTACCATCGTCATTGCCACCCATGACTCATCCATCTATAAAGATGGAAATCATCGAGTCATGGAACTGCGCAGCGGCAAGATTCACTCGCTTTCAAGGAACAATCGCTGATGAATTTCTGGTTCGCCGTCTTCAGACAGGCAGGCCGCAATCTGCGCCAGACCTGGACCTCTCAGCTCATGACCTTTCTTACGGTCAGCCTCTCTGTCCTGATCTTTGCCTTCTTCTATCTTATCTACACCAACATGATTGGTGCCGGTGACCGACTAAGCGACGACCTCCGCCTCATTGTCTATTTAGAAGATGACCCAGGTCCCGAGATGCAGGAACAGCTGCGACGCAAGATAAATAACTTCGACAAGACCGAGTCTATTCAGTTTATCTCAAAATTTAAGGCCTATGAACGTTTTGCTGAGCAGCTTGGAGAGGATTCAGATGTCTTGACGGACATGCCTAAGGACTTTCTTCCTGCTTCCATCGAAGTCGTTCCCTTGAAAAGTCTCCGGGGCTATAACCAGATCAAACTCTTTTCCGAATATCTGGCAACACTACCCGGCAGTGAAAAGGTACAGTACGGCCAGGAATGGGTGGAACGATTTTACTATTTCACCAGACTGATCACCATTGTCGTCTTACTCAGCGGCGCCCTGCTCATCCTCACCGCCACCTTCATGGTCGCCTACACCATTCGTCTCACCATCATGGGCCGACACGAGGAACTGGAACTATTGAAACTTGTTGGTGCCACGAACAATTATATCAGAACCCCCTTTCTCCTGGAAGGAATCATCCAGGGATTCATGGGATCCATCCTTGGTCTTTCTGCTCTCTATGTCCTTTTTCAATGGATCAGTCTCCACTTTGCAGGCCCGGGTCTACTTAATCTTTTCAACTTTACCTTTTTTCCACCCATGGTCATTGTCTCTATTCTTCTTGGCTCCATCGGCCTCTGTACCATAGGCAGTTTCACCTCCATACAGAAGTTCTTAAAAATTTAGTCCACTCTTGACGTGATGACTCCTCACTATTTACGTGCCAAGATATTTCCCGGAAAACGATTTTCTAGAGTGGTGTGCATTCTTTTCATCCTCTCTTCTCAGCTTTTACCCACTGTATCATTTGCAGAAAGCCGCACCTCAGCCGACCGCAAAGCCCAAAAGCAGAGGATTGAGAAGGGAATAGAAGGATACCGCATCAATATCAGAAAACTGCAGGAAGGGATCAAACAGCAGCAGAATCAGGTGCAATCTTCTGAACAGGACGCACGCAACCTTCTTCAGGAACTGGAACAGATTGATACCGAATTGCTGGAACAGCTGACCAAACTGCAAGGCCTGGAAAAGCAAATGGAGACCCAACAGGATCTAACAGCAATCAAAGAAAGTGAGCTACAACAGGCCATTGCCGAAAAACAAATAGTCCAGGACCATCTCCAAAGACGTATTAAGGCATATTACAAGATGGGAAAGATTGGATTTGCCAATGTTGCCTTTTCCACGGACAGCATGCCGAAACTGCTTAACTTTCGCGACTCGTTCGCCAATCTTATCGCCTACGACAAGGACCTCATTGATATCTACCGGGAGAGTATCTATGAACTCCAGCAATCCCGAGCAATGCTCACCCTGGAAAAAGGCGTGCTCAATGATTTTATAAACATGGCCAAAGCCGAGCAGCAAGATATCAACAAAACCAAAAAAGAGAAAGAATCACTGCTGAATCAGATCAAGACGCAAAAACAACTCTATGAGCAGGCTGTCAGGGAAATGGAGAAGGCAGCAGATCAGCTTTCCCAATCCCTGGAAGACTTGAAAAAAGAGGACACACTCCTTGACCAGGGTTTCCTGGCCAACAAAGGAAAACATCCCACTCCGGTTCAGGGTGAAATTATTGCCCTGTTTGGCGAGAAACGGGAAAATCGCCTGGGCATCACGGGAAAATCGGCAGGAATCACAATCTCTGCACCAGGTACAAACAAAGTGCAAGCCATTTACGAAGGAACAATCGCCTACGCCTCTTATCTCCGCGGATATGGCAATACGATTATTATAGATCATGGCCACAACTACTTCTCTATCATCGCAAGGCTTGAAAAGCTCTTAAAACATAAGGGAGAAAAAGTGGATCAGGGCCAACTCATTGGCCTCACCGGAGATACCGCAACCCTGATGGATGAAGGCGTCTATTTCGAAATCCGACACGGTTCTACCACGGAAGACCCGCTCCTCTGGCTTGACAAAGCCAGCCTAACTCTGCCATGATGACAAAAGAGGTTTGGAATTTACGGTAAAAAGAGTAAAATCCTGACAAACTATTTATCTATTTTACTTTCAGCCTGGTGCACTAGCTCCCTGAATAGTTCCGTGGACGGTTAGAAACCTATCCATACCAATTGATCATTATCTGACGGAATACACGTGAAAATATATCATTTCTCATCTTTACTTTTCCTCTCATTTCTCTTACTTTTTCCAGGTATTTCTACAGCTGCCATTTCTCAAGAAGAGAGGGAAGCCACTTACCGTCAACTCGAAATCTTTGCTAATGTTCTAAGCATCCTGCAGGAGAATTATGTAGAAGAGATTGACACCGACGAGACCCTTGAAGGGGCAATCAGCGGTATGCTCCTTTCCCTTGACCCCCACTCATCCTATCTGACCGCCAAAGACTTTGACGAGCTGCAGGATGAGACGCGCGGCAACTTTTCCGGAATTGGAATTGAGATAACGGTTCGTGATGGTATTCTCACCGTCATCTCCCCCATCGAAGGAACACCAGCTGACGAGGCCGGATTACAGGCAAAGGATCTCATTGTCAAAATCAACGGTGAATTGACCAAAAACATGCCTTCCATGGAGGCCGTCAAGAGACTGAGAGGTCCCAAAGGAAGTGAAGTAACTATCTCCATTTACCGGGACGGATGGCAGGAATTAAAAGAGATCACCATTATTCGTAACACCATTCCTCTGCAGAGTATCACCGGCCTTTTTCTTGAACCCGGTTTTGCCTACATCAGAATCACTAATTTTCAGGGACAAACCACCAAAGACTTAAAAAACAAGTTGGGGGAACTGGAAACAAAAGGGCCGGTCAAAGGATTAATCCTCGATCTCCGCAACAACCCTGGAGGACTGCTCGACCAGGCAATCTCTGTGGCAGACACCTTTCTTGAAGAAGGACTGATTGTCTACACCAAGGGTCGACTTCCTGAACAGAACATGACTTTTCAAGCCCACGCCAACAATGGGAAAAATCTCTACCCACTGGTCATTCTCGTCAATGAGGGTGCAGCCAGTGCATCTGAGATTGTTGCCGGGGCAATTCAGGATCACAAACGAGGAGTCATTGTCGGCACACAAACATTCGGCAAAGGATCAGTGCAGACGATTCTGCCCATGCCAGACGGGGCCGGTCTGCGCCTGACCACTGCCCGTTACTACACCCCAAACGGCAGATCCATACAGGCTACAGGCATTGTACCTGATGTAGAGGTACCACTCCTCCCCTATACGGAGCAGGCGGAAGAGAAACGGGTCCTGCCCGATTTTGTCAGAGAAGCGGACCTTAAAAACCATATCCTCAACCGTGACGATCCAGCGAAAAAACAGGCAGGAGAGAAATCTTCCGCACCGGAAGCTGCTGACGACGACAGTAAAGAACAACAGGAAATCAACGAGAGGTTAAAAAAGGACAACCAGCTGCGAACTGGTCTCAATATTCTCAAAAGCCTTAACCTCTATACCGAATACAAAACCAGCTCTGAACTGGAAAACGATCAACAGAAACTCCGTTAGCCATCTAAACGGTTATCGCTTCTCCAGATTTGACATTATTTCATGCCGAGCTGGTTAAAAAAGTCTCATACAAGCCATCCCCCTACAATTCGCCAGACTACAATTAATTGTGGCAATTGCTTAGAGATAAGGCCCCATACAAGACGATGCATCTAACTAATATCAGTATTAGTTAGATGCATCGTCTGTTAACAAAACCAATACCTCCGATATGATCGACTTCATACTACAATTCAATCCCGTTACGCAGGCGCTTTTTGCTACACTCTTTACCTGGGGTGTGACTGCCGCAGGAGCAGCAATTGTTTTTTTTACAAGAACCGTAAACATGAAGCTCATGGACTCAATGCTTGGATTTGCTGCCGGAGTAATGATAGCTGCCAGTTTCTGGTCTCTTCTTGCACCAGGCATAGAGATGGCCGAACATATGGGGCAGATCCCATGGCTTACTGCCGTCATAGGCTTTATGGGGGGCGGGGTTTTTATGCGCGTGATTGACAAATTCCTGCCACACCTTCATCCTGGCCTCAGCATTGATAAGAGCGAAGGGATAAAAACTTCATGGCAACGAAGCACCCTTTTGGTACTTGCCATTACCCTGCACAATATCCCTGAAGGTCTAGCTGTCGGTGTTGCCTTTGGGGCTGTAGCAGCTGATCTTCCTTCTGCCACAATCGGGGGAGCAATTGCCTTGGCAATCGGTATTGGCATTCAAAATTTCCCAGAAGGTTCTGCTGTCTCAATGCCTCTGCGAAGAGAAGGAATGTCCAAAGGGAAAAGTTTTCTCATGGGACAAGCCTCAGGTATGGTGGAACCCGTTGCCGGCGTACTCGGAGCACTGTTTGTTTTGAAGATGCAAAACATCCTTCCCTATGCGCTCTGTTTTGCAGCTGGAGCCATGATTTTTGTTGTGGTGGAGGAACTCATTCCGGAATCTCAGAGAGATTATAAAAACATTGACCTGGTGACAATGACGACAATGATCGGTTTTTCGGTGATGATGATGCTCGATGTCTCTTTGGGGTAAGGGATCTCAACAGAAAGAGTATCATGACTGTGGAAAAGTATTATCCAGCATAAAGGCATACAGATGAGATTAAAAATCCATCACATTGATGCATTCACAGACACTCTCTTCAGAGGAAATTATGCAGCGGTTATTATTACTGACGAGTGGTTACCTGACCACTTGATGCAATCAATCGCTACCGAGAACAACCTTTCTGAAACAGCATTTGCTAAAACATGCGGAAGCAATACTTATGAAATTCGCTGGTTCTCTCCGGTCACAGAAATTGATTTCTGTGGCCATGCCACTCTAGCTGCGGCCTTTGTAATATTCAATCAAGACAGCTCAGTCAATGAGCTGACATTTTCAGCCAAGGCAGTTGGTACTCTCAACGTTCGGCAATCGGAAAAAGACCATATAGCAATGACATTTCCCAAACGGAGTCCAAAACAGATAGCTCATATCCCCAAGGCGCTAACAAACGCTTTATCAATACCATCCCGAGAAATCTTACTGAGTCAGCAGGCATATTTTGTCATTTATCCGCATGAGGAAGACGTACATTCCGTTTGCGTAAACTTCGAAGAACTCAAAAAACTTGCTCCCCTTGACGTCGTAGTCACAGCCCTGTCAAAAAAATATGACTTCATCTCAAGATACTTCTGGCCTGCAAATGGCAGCGATGAAGATCCTGTTACCGGTTCGATTCATGCGGGATTGGCACCACTTTGGGCCGAAAAATTAGGCAAAAAGACCCTCACTGCTTACCAAGCCTCTCAGCGAGGTGGGGTTGTGCACTGTAGCGTATTGGAAAATCACGTCATCATATCTGGTCAGGCAGTTCAATATCTTGAGGGATATATCGATGTTTGATTGCAAAAAGCTTTACTGACAATATATCAATACAAACAGTCGCAAGCCAAGAGAGAGCATGAAATCCTTAATCATACAAATCATGCTTCACCAACTGAGACATCCACACAGCTCTATTCCTTGATCCTCCGAAACTCCACCCGCTGATTAAGTGACCAGTCTTCTGCAAACTTATCAGTTTCCAGTGCCTGGGAATCTCCATACCATCTGAGTTCAATGCGTTTGGGATCGATCTGAAAATTCGTCACCAGCATATCTTTTACCATTTCAGCCCGCTTCTTAGACTCTTCCATGGCAACTGAAGAAGATTCGGATGAATCCATATGGGTGGAGACCTCAAAACGAACATTTTTTATGGCATCATTCTGCATGGCCTGACCAATGGCACCTAGCTGGTTTATCCCCTTAGATAACAGGAGATCACTGTCACCCACAAAGGCGATCTGATACTGTAATACCGGCCCTGTGAGCAGAAGAGGGGTGGTATTAGAGATTTTCCCCCTATTATCCATGATCTTGATAAACTCGACCCCTGTAAGCACTTCACCACGAAGGGCCTTTCTTTTGATTTCCAGACGTGCCAGCCTGTTTCCGGCCCGCTCATCAGCCGGCATAAGTTTCACTGCCTGTCGGTATACCCCAATGGATTCGTCCAGTAATCCAAGATAAATATAGATATCTCCCATTCCGGCATAAGCCTTTCCCATTTTGGGATCAAGAAGAACAGCATTCTTATAATATCCAAGGGCCTTGTCATATTTTCTAAAACGCTCAAGACTGAGCCCGTATTTATAATTGAGCATGGGGTCATCTGGACACTGAACAATAGCGGCCGCCACTAATTTTCGTCTTTTGGCAAGATTTTTTTCCGCTTGAATTCCCTTTCTTATCGCCTGACAATCAGCCGCAAGTACTGGAGTGGCCAGGCTCAGGGAGATAAAGAGTGACAGAAAAATATACCAGCACCTTTTCTGCATTAGTTTCACTGCGCAGTTCGGCATGCTTTCAGCCATATCTGTTCTCCTTAAACTTTTTCTACACTCTAAAAAACAATCCACTTTCACACCCATCCATTATTTTCAACAAGCAACTAACCAAAAGAATGCCATAATCCCTTTAAAACCCAAGTTCTTTCAAAAACCGTTCATCCTTGGACCAATTTTTTTTGACCTTCACCCACAACTTCAAAAGGACTTTCTGCCCTAGCATTTTTTCAATATCTTTTCGTGCAGCCATGCCGATACTCTTCAACTTACTGCCACCCTTTCCAATCACAATACCCTTTTGCGAACCTCTTTCCAGGACAATAGTTGCATGGATGGTTGTCATTTGTTTGATAGTATCTTCCTGAAACGACTCAACTGTTACCGCACAAGAATAAGGAATCTCCTGCCCGGTAAGAAGAAAGACCTTTTCTCTAACAATCTCAGTTACCAGAAATCGTTCACTGACATCAGTGGGCATATCTTCAGGAAAGTACCGAGGTCCCATGGGAAGAAGACCCAGCAATTCTTGTAGAAGGTGATCGGCCCCCTCACCAGTTAATGCAGAGACCGGAAGCACTCCATGAAAAGGATAAAGTTCAGAGTAGCGTTTCATCATTGGCAGGAGCTTCTCTTTTTCCAAGAGATCAACCTTATTCAAAAGCAAGATAACAGGTGCCTGCACCCCATTCATCTGCTCTAGCATCTCCTGCCCCTCTTTCTTTTTCTGTTTTTCCGGAAGGGGCAGGGAAACGTCAATCATATAGAGAACCGCATCAACCTCACTCAGACTCTCCATGGCTATACGTACCATCTCCCGGTTCAACGGCTGACGAGCCTTGTGCAGGCCCGGGGTGTCGAGCAGAACGATTTGATAATCATCTCCATTGACAATGCCGAGGATACGATTCCTGGTTGTCTGAGGCTTATGACTGACAATGGAGATCTTCTGCCCAAGGAGATGGTTCATCAAAGTCGATTTACCGGCGTTTGGAGGGCCTACAATGGCGACCATTCCGGAACGCACGCTTTCTTTTAAAAAATCCATCTCATTCAATCTGTTGCTCCTCTTTTTATTAAAAATACTAAATTGGTGAAAATTAATGACTTCATATTTATGCCCTTCCGGGTGAAAGCACCTCAGTTACCTGGTTGTGGCGAATTTGACTTTTTACGACTTTATCAAAAAATACATGTGCTCAAAATAGAAAAGCACACTATAGTATATAGTTTATGCCTTCTTTATGACTATAGCAAAATTATATAAAGAACGGCACCATTTTCACAAAAGGAGCAGGTATGCGGCCACTCACCAGGCTGCACAAGATTGCCAATGACAGCACCAGGGAAACTCATAGAATATTTGGATGGAGGAAAATTTCTCTGTGCCTATGTCACCAGCGGACAAGCCAAACGGCTCCATCTGTTAAACCAGAACGGCAGGGAAATGAACCTGCCCCTTTCCCGGATGATCCACTGCTCCGAACGAACACATCCCATTGATCTTCCACGTGAAATACTAGTCCAACAACTCCAGGAAACAGCAGAAACACGAAGCAGGCTCATGGAGAAAATTAACCTCCAGGAAATCTGGGAGCTTACGGCAGACGAACCTGTTACCAGCTTTTTGCCAAGCTTTCTTGCCGAACTGAGTTTTGGCAAAGATTCCGATGACGATATAGTTTCCGCCTTTCTTCGTTCTGTTTTTGTGGACCGCCTTTTTTTCAAATACAAAGAGAATAAGGTCCTGGCCCATTCTCCGGAACAGGTCGAACAAATTCGCGGACAACGGGAAAAAGAAGAACAAACCCAATCCCTCATCAAAAATGGTGCACGTTTTCTCCAAGAGATCGACAAGCAAGAAAAGAAAGATGCTCTTGACGAGGCTCACCAAGAAGAATGCCTGAGTATCATCCGTGGCTTCTACCTCTTTGGCACAGATTCTCCCCAGGCGGACATTGCCAGACAAATCCTGAAGACGGCAGGCTTTAACAGACCCCACGACCCCTTCCACCTCCTGGTTAAGGCGGGGATCTGGGATACCAACGAAAACATCCCTCTGCTCCGGAATGAGCAGCCGGTGGTTTTTCCTCTGCTGGCTATCCAGCAAGCGGAAATGCTCCTCCAGCAGGGTGCCGACAAACTCTTCCAGGATCCAGCCCGAAAAGATCTTTCCCACCTGCGTCCCATAACCATTGACGGGGCCTCCACTTTAGACTTTGACGATGCCATTTCCATAGAGGAACAGGACGGAAATTACCTGGTAGGGGTGCATATCTCTGACGTGGCTCATTATGTCCAGCCTGAAGATCCTCTTTTTCGAGAAGCTCTCCAGCGAGGCACTTCCATCTATTTCCCGGAAGGACAGATCCCCATGCTGCCGAGGCATCTTTCCCAGGGGATATGTAGTCTCATCCAGGGCGAGCTGCGGGCAGCACTCAGTTTTATGATTCTGCTGTCAAAAGAGGCTGAGGTCCTGCGAGTTCGTATCTATCCCTCAGTCATCAAAGTAGCCAGACGGCTCACCTATGATCAGGCAGACTCCATAATCACAAAAGATCCGGAACTGGCCATCCTCAATGATCTGCGCATCAAACTGCGCAACAAACGGGTGGAGGCCGGTGCTTTGCTCCTCCCATTCCCTGATGTCAATATTCATATCAACAACGGAGGCCGGGTACAGGTCAACCTCTCTGATACCGACACCCCGGCGCGCACCTTAGTATCGGAAATGATGATCCTCACCAATACCGAGGCAGCCCGATACGTGGCAGACAGGATGGCTCCCGGACTCTTTCGTTCCCAGAAGCCCCCTAAGAAAAGGGTCGTTTATGGCCTGGACAACGATTTATTCCTCAACAGCAAACAGAGAAAGCTGCTGTCAAGGGGGGAGCTGCTTATCCAGGCAAAGGCTCACAGTGGTCTCGGAGTGGAACAATACACCACGGTAACATCGCCCATCCGTCGTCTTTTAGACCTTGTCATGCAGCATCAAATCCATTCCCTAGTTCGCAGAGAAGAGCTCCGCTTTACCGAAGAGATGTGTAAAGATTTCACTGCCGTTATCAGCAGAACTCTGGCACGGGCAAACAATATCCGCCAGCAACGCCAGCGCTACTGGCTGCTCAAATTTCTCGACACCAGGAAGGGACAGCCCCTCAAAGCACTGGTCATAGACTCCGGCCCTAAGCGAGTCTTCCTCCTCCTTACCGATATCCTCATGACTATAGATCTCCCTGCTCCTGCAATGAACCAGCCGAAACCCGGAAACCGGGTAACAGTCAAAGTAGAGCGGGTGAATGCGCTGGACAATACAATCCGTTTTGACTGGTGAGAAATCAATATTGTTACGTCAACAACTTATAGCCACCTTATGGCAGAATCAAAGGCGATGATAAATACGAATGATCTCTGGGAAGCAATAGGTGACCTTGAAGAAGAAGATGTCCCCCATGTGCTGACCAAACTCTTCACCCTTTATGAGGAACGGCTGAGTCGTCACCCTGATGACGAGGCAACACTACTCTTTTTCCAGCACCTGTCCCAGGCAATGGCTCAGACCAGCGAATGCAACCTGAACAGAAGATAGCTCGCAAGAACATCCTAAAGGCCACCTTGCAAAATTGCCTTTTCGCCAAAACTCTTCGTTATAAAAAAAATTTTATCCTCGAAATATCAAATACATGCACCCCAAGGGCACTTGTACCCGTAGTTTGGGTGATTCTTGCAGGGCACCTGCAGTAAAATTTTCTTCATGCCTCGATTTTGAACGAAAATTCTAATTTTTCAATGTACCCTAAAGCTGCTTCCTTTTACGTCCAGCGCGCTACTCAATATTACTCATTTTGAAAATATTCATGTGTACCTTGCTGGGTAATGGCCCCTGCAATACGTTTGACTCCTTGCAGGTAAGCAGCAGTACGTAGAGATATTTTTTTATCATGTGACAGATCAAAAACACTCTTTGCCTCTCTGACCATAGTCTTTTCAAGACGCGAGTTCACCTTGTTTGCATCCCAATAAAACCCTGCGATGTTTTGCACCCATTCAAAATAACTGACAGTCACCCCGCCGGCATTAGCCAAAACATCGGGTAACACCGTAACCCCTCTTTTCTCCAGAAGCACGTCGGCCTCCGACGTCACCGGCCCATTTGCTATTTCAAGAATATGTCGTGCCTTGATATGGTCAACATTGTCTTTATCAACCTGATTTTCCAAAGCTGCCAGAACAAGAACATCCACATCCAGCCCCAACAATTCATGGCCAGTGAGCTTTTTATAACGCTGCAAATCGCAGACGGAGCCATCGCAGTAAAGCATGGTTCGCAGATCCTTATGCTTCTCCTTGTGGTTCATAACTTTTTGCGGGTCCAAACCCTCTTCTGAAAAAATCGCCCCCTGAGAATCAGAAACGGCCATTACCTTAAAGCCCGCTGCATGGGCTAATCTTGAAAAATGATATCCGGCATTACCGAAGCCCTGTACGGCAAGAGTCATCTTGTCAGCACGAAGATCATTTCGTTCAACCCACTGCTGCAAAACATGCAACGCTCCTCTGCCGGTGGCAGTATCCCTTCCCAGTGACCCATTGAGATGGACAGGTTTCCCGGTAATAACTCCTGGTAACTGTTGTCGTTTAATCTGGGCATATTCATCCGCCATCCAGCCCATAACCGTAGCATTGGTGTACACATCTGGCGCTGGGATATCTCGTTTCGGACCAATAATATCTGCAATTTCTCGTATATACCCTCGAGAAAGCCTTTCCAACTCAAGACGGGATAATTCCTTGGGATTGACGCTGACGCCCCCTTTGGCACCACCAAAGGGAAGATTCATAACCGCACATTTTATTGTCATCCAGAAACTGAGGGATGTCACCTCATCCAGTGAAACGTCCGGATGATATCGGATACCGCCTTTTGTAGGTCCCCGAGTATCATCAAACTGAACCCGATAGCCGGTAAATACTTTGAGACGGCCATTATCCATTCGTAGCGGAATAGACACACAAAGTGATAGTTTCGGGTGCTTTAATTTTTCCCGTACGTCATCAGTCAATTCAATATGTTTAAAAACTTCCACCAGCCTCTTTTGGGCATCTTCAAAAATAGAGTTCATACCTTCCTATTCTCCACGATATTATTAGGAACAAAGCATCTCACTTCCTTTTCCTGATAGGCTCTGTTCAGTATAGCACTTCAAACAATTTAAAACAGAAGAGGTGAAGATTTCTTTACAATAACAAATTGGGGGACTCATAATCAGAAAAGAACCTGGCCACAATTCAAGTTACAGACAGGAATAGTGGCCAGGTCTACTCAAAGTTAGTTGTGTCCGGTTAGATTCTTGCAGGAGCGAAAATGTGTTGTTTGCGGAGTGTCGTCCAGGAAATTTCGTAGCATTTTCTTACTCTTTCTTTGTGCAGCATGTATAAATCTTTGCGAGAAGCTCGCATGATACATGCTGCACGAAGAATGGGTTGAAAATCAAGGAATTTACTGTAACAACGGAGAAAAGAACACATTTTCCCGGGACGATACAAACTATGCAGTTTTCTAACCGGACAGTGTTGACTCAAAGTAGATGATACGAAAAAAATAGGAAACAGGACAATATCCTGGATCAGGAGGGGGGAGGATAGCCGCACCCATAAGTGCTTCTTTTCACCGAAAGAAACACCTGGAAAGAACGGCTATCCATAGAGTTCTGACTCACACAGCAACGTCCCGCTGGAGTCTTTTTCAGAGAGAATCGGCTGTCCGGCAAGGGGCCACTGAATGTTGATGTCGGGATCGTTCCAGATAATACAACGTTCATGTTCCGGCGCCCAGAAATCAGTAGTTCGATACAGAAACTCAGCAACTTCAGAGAGGACAAGAAAGCCATGCCCAAACCCTTCCGGAACCCATAGACATTTTTTATTCTGAGCACTGAGCCTCTCCCCCACCCACTTTCCACAGGTCGGTGAACTACGACGCAGATCAACTGCCACATCAAAGACCTCACCGCTTACCACCCGCACCATCTTTCCCTGTGGCTGTTTGATCTGGTAATGAATACCCCGCAAGACTCCGGCAACAGAACGGGAGTGATTATCCTGAACAAACCTGGTCTGCAGGCCGGTCATTTCTTCCCAGACCTTCTCGTTATAACTTTCAAAAAAGAATCCCCGATCATCGCCGAATACGGTGGGTTCTATGAGTAGGACATCCGAAATTGCAGTTGGAGTAATTTTCATGCGTACACTGTAGTTAAAATCATAAAGCGGACTAGATTATCCGTACATCTTTTCATAATATTCACGATACGACCCGTCAATAACCGACTCCACCCATTCCTGATGAGCCAGATACCAGTCAACGGTCTTTTCGATTCCCTGCTCAAAAGTGACCTTGGGTTCCCAGCCCAGCTGTTCCTTGATGTAGGAAGCATCGATGGCATAACGCCGGTCATGCCCCAGTCTATCCTTAACAAAAGTGATCAAAGAGCGTCTGGGGTCACCTGATGCGGGCAGTCCGAGTTTTTGATCCAGGATATCGCAGATCAAGGTAACCACCTCCAGGTTTTGTTTCTCATTATTACCGCCGATATTGTACGACTGACCTGGCTTTCCCTTTTCCAGGACTTCGACAATGGCCTCGCAATGGTCCTTGACGTAGAGCCAGTCCCGGACATATTTCCCGTCTCCGTAAATGGGTAGCGGTTTCCCGGTCATACTGTTATGAAAAACAAGGGGAATAAGTTTCTCAGGGAATTGGTAGGGACCATAATTATTAGAGCAGTTGGTGATCAGAACAGGCAGATCATAGGTGTGAAAGTACGCGTTGACCAGGTGGTCTGAAGAGGCCTTCGATGCTGAATAGGGAGAGCGGGGATCAAAAGGCGTGTTTTCGGTAAACATGCCTTTCTCTCCCAGTGAACCATACACCTCATCAGTGCTGACATGAAGGAAACAGGGCTCCTGCCCCTTCCATGAACCATCCAGCCAGCTTTTTCTGGCAGCTTCAAGCAGGCTGAAAGTACCAACAATATTCGTCTGGATAAAGGCAGCCGGTCCGACAATGGAGCGGTCAACATGGGACTCGGCAGCAAAATGGACTACCGAATCAATCCGTTCTTCAACAAAAAGTTCTTCCATCTTCTGAGAATCACAGATATCAGCCTTGACGAAACGATAATTTTCTCCAGCCTCTATCCCTACCAGATTACGAAGATTACCGGCATAGGTAAGGTTATCCACATTAATTATCCGCCACTGCGGATGATCTTTTAAAAGGAGGCGCACAAAGTTCGCCCCAATAAACCCACACCCACCGGTAACGAGAATTCTACGACTTGTTTCCATTAATCACTCTTTTTTTGGTTTTCTTTCTCAGCAAAAGCGCCTATGATGCACAGTTTTTCCTATGGTAATTTCATAACAATTCACCAGCACCTTAGGTACACCCATACAAATGTAGAGGAACTCCATAGTTTCCCCTCCTGACATATTATTACAGAATATTGTCTATACTACATACACTTAGAAATTAAAGTAGATTCTTCCCATATTATGAGTAAACAGCTTGAACAAGAAATCGCCAAGAGGCGAACATTCGGTATTATCAGCCATCCCGACGCAGGCAAGACAACCCTCACCGAGAAACTTCTCCTCTACGGCGGTGCCATCAATATGGCCGGTGCCGTCAAATCACGCAAGGTGGAACGTAAAGCGACCAGCGACTGGATGGCCATTGAGCAGGAACGCGGCATTTCGGTTACGACGTCTGTGATGAAATTCACCTACCGGGACTACGAGGTCAATCTGCTGGATACCCCCGGCCATAAGGATTTTTCAGAAGATACCTACCGGGTTCTAACTGCCGTGGACTCTGCCATCATGGTCATCGACTCTGCCAAAGGTGTGGAAGCACAGACCGAAAAACTGATGGAAGTCTGCCGCATGCGCAACACTCCACTCATCACCTTCATCAACAAGCTTGACCGAGAAGGTATGGATCCCCTGGATATCCTGGCCGAAATCGAAGACAAACTACAAATTGAGTGCACCCCTATGTCCTGGCCCATCGGCATGGGAAAAACCTTCAAAGGGGTCTACAATCTCTACAAGAAACAGATTCACCTCTTTACACCGGGTCAAGGAACACGAGACCAGGAAGGCATCACCATTGATTCCTTAGATGATCCACGTCTGGATGAAATCCTTACCAGTCATGATGCCCAACTCTTACGTGATGACATCGAGCTCCTGGAAGGAGCAGCAAACCCTTTTGAATACGAGCACTACCTCAGTGCCGGTCAAACTCCGGTTTTTTTCGGCTCAGCCATCAACAACTTTGGTGTCCGCGAACTCCTTAACGGCTTTGTCGAAATGGCCCCCCCTCCAGGAATACGTGCGGCTCAGAATCGGGATGTTTCACCCACTGAAGAAACTTTCTCAGGATTTGTCTTTAAAATCCAGGCCAACATGAACCCGGCTCACCGGGACCGTATAGCGTTTTTCCGCATCTGCTCAGGGAAATTTACCCGAGGGATGAAGGTAAAACACCACCGAATCGGTAAAGATATTACTCTGTCCAATGCCACCATTTTCATGGCCCAGGATCGGGCCAATGTGGAAGAGGCCTGGCCGGGAGACATTATTGGCCTCCATAATCATGGAACCATCAAGATAGGAGATACTTTTACTCAAAAAGAAGAACTGAAATTTACAGGAATCCCTAACTTTGCCCCAGAACACTTCCGTCGGGTTCTCATCAAGAATCCCATGAAGATGAAGCAACTGCAGAAAGGTATGCAGCAGCTGGCTGAAGAAGGGGCAATCCAGGTCTTTCGCCCCATGATTGGCTCTTCTTATGTTATGGGGGCCGTGGGTGTTCTTCAGTTTGAAGTCACAGTTGCCAGATTAAAAAATGAGTACGGAGTAGAAGCAGTCTATGAACCCATCGACTTTCAGGCAGCACGATGGGTTCACTGCAAGGACAAAAAGAGACTGGCCGAATTTGAACAGAAGAATCAGGCTGCCCTTGCCACTGATGCAGAAGGCTTCCTTACCTACCTGGCCCAAAACGAGTGGATGCTCAATTTTTTCATGGAAAAGTGGCCGGATATCGAATTTCAAAAGACCAGAGAGAATATATAAACGGACATATCCATCTCAAACCTTAAGTTTCTGCAACAGTAAGAAACTTAAGGCCACCCTTAAAGTGACTCAATTACCGGCTAGAAGACAATGCACTTCGAGTTGACAATAAGAACTCTTTTCAGTGTGTTGCTCGTTTGGTGAACGCTGAAAATAGCTCTTGACTGTTCACTGCCTAATTTAGGCATCCTCGACAAAGACAAGGGCTCGCCCCTCAGTCAAGGCCTCGGCTGTCTTTCTCCTGGCAATGGTAATAATACGCTGGACAGTCCCTCGGGACACCCCCATTTTCAGCCCAGCCTCTTCCTGGGTCAAGCCATCCATGTCACAGAGTCGCAGAGCTTCCATCTCATCACGAAAGAGCTCAATCTGTTCCAATTTTGTCAATGGCGTTCCTGTGGGCTTAAAGGCCCGTCCGCAAAAGTTACCTTCACAATTCCTGAGTTTTTTTGGTCTCGGTGACATAGTACCCAATGTTTAAGGAGAAAATTCTGGATAAATGGTGAAAAAGATAACGACGGCCCGACACTTTTACAACAGTCGTTCCGCCGTCATCAAAAAAAACGGTTCCCTTATACCTTCATCATCTACAA
This sequence comes from Desulfocapsa sp., assembly GCA_030145625.1. GTDB lineage: Bacteria > Desulfobacterota > Desulfobulbia > Desulfobulbales > Desulfocapsaceae > Desulfocapsa. The sequence goes on from JAQYVF010000033.1 coordinate 27,492, forward strand.
AAAGAAAATATCTTACTGATGGCAGTTACTTCCGCCACTACATGCCTGATCAACATTCATTTTAGGCAGCATCCCATCACTAAATTTCTCCACTGCGGTAACGGCATCCAAAATGGAATTACGATCTGCCCAGTAGACATCAATGCCGACTTCAGCAAAGCCCTGCATGGGGCGGGCTCCGATACCTCCAACAACAATGGCATCGACATTGGCGTCATTTAAAACCTGTACCGGCACCATGCAGCCCCCTGCGCCATGATCGGGAGGCGGCAGAGTCTCCACGGAACTGATTTTGTTATCGGAATCCAGTTCAACCAGTGTAAAAACATCACAATGGCCAAAATGTTCAGAGCGAGAAGCTTCCAGGCCTCCAGGACTATTTGTTGGTATGCAAATACGCATCTTAGCAGTCTCCTTATAATGACCGGTATCTCCGGCCCTTCTGTTATGAAATTTAAAAAAACGAAAATCCTATTCTCGGTAACTCGTTAGAGTTCCTTTACTACTATTATTCTTTGAGCCGAACAGTCAAGACCGGCATAGAACATTTTCCCCCCTCCGGACCACACTGCCATCAATGATATTGCTTGGTATATTGTGGCCATCAGCTAAATAAATCCTTAGATCATATCCATTCTCTGTTACCATTTTCACTCCCTGTTCCACAGAATGATCGACCTTCCCCATCTTCTACAGCATCCCACCCCTTTCCGCAATATGTCCCACGCTGTGACATCTTTTTTTTCAGAAAGTTGAGGCCTTCTCTTTCTTATTTTATCAGCTTGCCGCCATCTCTTTTTCGACTGGTCCAAATATCTTTGAAGTCAGCTTCACATACCAGGCCGCAGACTGCACTTGTATGATATACGACACGGCAATAACCAGTGCCGCATCGGCACCCTGATCACCGAAGGCATTTATAGCAATTGCCAGGGCAATAGAAAGATTTCGCATCACTGTTCCGTAGACTAAAGCAATAGCATCGTCCCTTTGAAACAGAAATCTACCAACAATGGTCCCCAAAGTGTAATTGACAAAATATATAATGAGTAGCGGTTTGAATATCATCCAAAGAATGATGGGATCCTGAGACAATTTTTCAGCCTTAAGGGCTATGGCAACAAAGACAATGCCCAAAACACCAATTGTTGAAAGCGAGGGAAATCGGGGAGCCCATCTCTTTTTAAAATCTTTGGGGCCATACTTCTTCATAAAATATGATCGCGTTATATAACCAAGTAGCATAGGAATAAAAACAATATAGACGATCTGTTTGATAACCAGAAGAATATCCATATCCACCTTGGCCCCCATGAGTGTTTTAACATACACAGGGGTTAGCAGAGAACCGAGGGTCAAGCCGATGACAGTCATGTTAATTGCGGCTCCCATGTTCCCCTTGGCAAAACCGGTCCATGAAATCGTCATCCCACTGGTTGGCAACAACGAAGCCAAAAGGAGGCCAAGCGCCATATAATGATTGTCAGGGAAAAACCACAGCCCAAGGCCATAGGCAAGAAATGGAATAATCAGAAAATTGATAAACTGGGTCAAAACCTGCAATTTGACATTTCTGATACCATCCCTCAGATGCTTGATATTCAATGTAACCATCATCGGATAAACCATAAGAAAGGTCAAGGGCACAATCAGATTCTTCAACTGCTTAACAAGCTGTCCATCAACGGAATTGCCAAAAAGGAACCCAAGAGCTATCATGAGCGGAATAGCGTAAACAAGCTTTTTATTTATTGTACTCAACAAGCTCCAAATCATCAGCTCGCCTCATCAATCATGGAACGAATTTTGACAAATGTTTGTGCAAGAGATTTCGGAAAGTTAGGATCACCGGGAACCAATGCAGTGATATCAGCAGTACTGTAGCTCAAGTAGCGGATCTGAGTCTTACCATCTTTGGAAAAAACCATTACAAATTTAGGCATAAGGATGGCACGCTCAGGATTTGCAGCCAGACTCTTGTCAGCTTTGGTGGGCTTACAAATCTGTATCATATGCAAGTCAAATTCATCCGGTACCGTACCACCATGCTCAACAAAGGTCTTTTTCATGTCCATCGTCTCAGAATTATTGACAACAAAATCATTTTTTTTCACAATATCGGTAAAATCTGCAGCAAAATGTTTAACACTCTTTTCACTTTCAGCAATGTACAGATCTTCACTACGATTCATACTCTTCTCTTGTCCAGATTTTATTATCTCTGTTTTTCCGGCACCAATTTTAGCTCCAGTATTTTACTCAGCATAGACGCTCAGTGAACATATACACATCATAGTGATGCATTTTGTCACTGTCAAGAGAAAATAACTACCTTTACCAGTGCTTTGTTTTTTATAACTCAAACGAGTTTCAGGGAAGCAAAGGTGAATTGGCAGTCTGGATAGAGAAGACAGATAAATCCTTACATAAATATCCCATTCGGGGTATTATCTCCGAATTGTACAGAAAAGAGAAAACACCTCCAACTTCAGTGCTGTGTTAAAAAGGTATTTCCCGTTGCCATAACAGGAAATCGACCTATAATCTTTACCATAATGGCATCAGTTTTTAAAAAAAGGCTTTTCGTTGATTATGCGCCACCCATTTCTAATCATACTTCTTTTCCTTATCCAGTTTGCGTTCCTTTCAGGATCCACTGCGCTTGCTGCCACAAAACAAGAAGTACAGTTCAAAGACATTACCATCACCACCTCCAACACACATCTCCTTCTTTTCGGGATAGTAAAAAATGATAAAAACAACGATATGGAACAGGCCCTGCACAGCGGTATTCCCATGCGATTTTCCTTTTTCATTGAACTCTTCCGAACCAGAGAAAACTGGCCAGACGAGGAGTTGATCTCCATGGAATTCAGCCATACCCTCAAATATGACACGCTGAAAGAACATTACCAGGTGGAGCTGGAAGAACAGAAAAAAAGCATATCCACCTACCACACTTTCCAGGAGGCTATGCAGGTAATGAATGAAATAAATGGCCTCCGGGTCATTGAACTAAGCCAACTTCTTCCTGACAGCTCTTACGAACTGCGCATGAAAGCGGAGTTGTACAAAAAAACTCTCCCCATGAACCTCCACTACGTGGTTCCCTTTGTCTCTCTGTGGGACGTGGAGACAGACTGGCATACCATTGAATTCACTTATTAGTCTCTTTGCGACCTAACTACTCTAAAGTGCATACAAAAAAAATTATCAAACCACATCATTTAACTATGCAGCAGTTCTCTAGGTGTTATAAATCAAACCATTCGCCTAAACATCAGTATAGCAGGCGATCTGACCACAGACAGATACCATACCGCTAACTTGTTACTTTGCGGCCAACCATGGACGATTCAACGCAAAAACAAATACAGTTGCCTGCACCTCAAAGTCTGAGTAAACCTCAACTCAGCGATGAGCAGCGACAACAAAAAAAACGCCTGGTCAGAAAGGTTATTGTCACCTGTCTCTGTCTTATCCCTCTTTTCGTCTGGCTGGAGAGTTCACTGGTCAATGTCGACATTAGCCTGCCGGTCTCCAGTGACATCCTGATTTTTGCACTGATTAATCTCAATGTTCTTCTTGTCCTTCTCATGCTCTACCTGGTTCTTCGCAACCTGGCAGAGTTGTTTTTTGAAAGTCGCCAGAACATTCTTGGCTCAAAACTGAAGAGTAAACTGGTCATCTCTTTTATCTCACTTTCTCTGATTCCCACGATCCTTCTTTTCTTTATCTCTCTCCAGTTTGTTTCCACCAGTATGGACTACTGGTTCAATTCCAACATCGAACTTTCCCTGCAAAAATCACTGGACCTTGCCCAATCGATACTCCAGGAAACCAAAGAAGAGGTTGACCTCCTGGGAGAGAATATTGAACAGAACCTTCTCCTGATATACGAAAAAAAACCTGGGACCGATGATTTAAAAAAGAGTCTCAACACCATCCTCACAACCAACAATATTCTGGGTCCTGACAGTCTCACCCTTATCATTGACCAGCGCAACAAGGTAATCACCGCATCCGCACCCCTGTTGGCCAGTCAAAAACTGCCCAGGATTACACTGGCAACACTTGATTCGGTACGAAAAAACCAGGAACCAGAGATTGTCATTCAGCAATCAAACGCAGGAGATTTAATTCGCCGTGTCAGCAAAATCCACCTGCCCTGGGATCCAGCAGAAGAAGCCTTCCTCGTCACTACCCTGCTCATCAAAAATGATCAACTTGATCGGCTGAATTTCATCTCAAAGGGTATTGAAGATTACCAGCAATTAAAATACCTGAAGAAACCCTTCAAGTTCTGGCTTCTCATTATTCTCCTCATTGTCACTCTGCTGATCATTTTCTCAGCCATCTGGTTCGGTCTCTATATTGCCAGGAGCATTACCGGGCCTCTGGACAAGATGGCCGCTGCCACCATACGTGTTGCCGATGGTGATCTCAGCTTTGTCCTGGAAAAAGAATCCAACGATGAGATGGGACTGCTGGTAGACTCCTTTAACACCATGACTTCCAACCTCAGTTCCAGCAACGCTAAACTGGCTGAGGCCTTACAGGCCCTGCAACAGAGTTCCAGGGAGTCTGAAGATCGCAGGCGCTATACTGAAATTATCCTCCAGAACGTTGAGGCCGGAGTCATCTCCCTGGATGATAATGGCCAGATCACCACCATCAACCGTTTTGCCGAGAAACTGCTCAATATCAACAAAAAATTTTTCCTGGGTCGCAAATACACGCAAGTCCTACCAAGAGAACAAGTTGGCACCATCGACGATTTCATCAAAGAATTGAATATCACCGGCAAGAGTTCTGTACGCCAGCATCTTAAAATTTCCATCCTCAAGGAAAACTTTTCCCTGCTCATCACCTTCACCCGCCTTGAAAACGAAGAAGGTGAACCCTTGGGATTTGTCCTGGTCTTTGACAATCTGACCCAATTGGAAAAGATGCAACGGATGGCGGCTTGGCGTGAGGTGGCCCGCCGCATTGCCCATGAAATCAAAAATCCACTGACCCCCATTCAGCTCTCTGCCCAACGTCTGCGCAGACGCTACCCTGAAATTCTTGAAGAAGATAATTCCATCTTCGATCAATGTACCGGTACCATCATTAAACAGGTTGATGAGCTCAAACAGCTGGTCAGTGAATTTTCTCAATTTGCTCGAATGCCTAAGATTAATCAGGCTCCGGCAGATATCCTCAAAATGATAGACGAGACGCTGGTTCTCTATCAACAGGCGCACGGACAAATTGTATTCACGATCACGGCAGAAAATGACATTCCCATATTTAGTTTTGACGTGGAACAGATAAAACGCTGCCTTATCAATCTCCTCGACAATGCGGTTGCAGTTTTGCCTGATGGCGGTACAATAGACATTATTCTTTCTTTAAACGAAGAAGAAAACAATATCTTCATACAGGTCTGTGACTCTGGTCCGGGTATAGTCGAGGAGGACAAACTGCGACTTTTTGAGCCCTACTTTTCCACCAAAAAGACTGGCACCGGTCTCGGCCTGGCCATCGTTTCCACCATCATCTCCGACCACAACGGCTATATCAGAATTCAGGACAACAGGCCCCACGGCACCATATTCACCATTGAACTGCCCCTGCTTGCCAAACGCGGGAAACAAGCAGGCAACTGAGACATCTTTTATGAGAAAACAGATACTCATCATAGATGACGAGATTTCCATCCAGCAGACCCTCTCCGCCATTCTTGAGGATGAAGGATTCAGTCCCCTCTGCGCCTCATCGGCCGAAGAGGGCATGGAGATTCTTGAAGAAAAAAATGTTGACCTTATCCTTCTGGATATCTGGCTTGGGGATAACATGGACGGCATGACCGCTCTGGAAAAAATCAAAGAGCGCCACTCACTGCCCGTGATCATGATTTCCGGTCACGGCACCATTGAAACAGCAGTTCAGGCCACACGAAAGGGAGCATTTGATTTCATAGAAAAACCGCTTTCCTATGACAAGATCATCCTGGCCATCAGCAACGGCCTCCGCTTTGCTCAGCTGGAACAAGAAAACAAAATCCTGCGCTCCAAGACCAAAAAGCCTACCCAACTCACCGGGGATTCCCCTGTCATCTGCGAACTACGGGCCCAGATCGAACGAGTGGCCCCAACAGAAGCCTGGGTCCTGATCCGAGGCGATCATGGTACCGGCAAAGAGCTGGTGGCACAATCCATCCATCATCAATCACTCGCCAGTAACAAACCCATGGTTGAGGTCAACTGTGCGGCAATCCCTGAAGAACTCATCGAATCAGAACTTTTCGGACATGAGAAGGGCTCCTTTACCGGGGCGCACAGCTCCAAACGTGGAAAATTTGATCAGGCAGACGGCGGCATACTCTTTCTTGACGAAATCGGTGATATGAGCCTGAAGACCCAGGCCAAGATCCTCAGGATTCTCCAGGAGCAGAAATTTGAACGAGTGGGCGGCCATAAAACCATTTCAGTCAATGTCCGGGTCCTTGCCGCCACCAATAAGAACCTGGAAGAAGAAATCGAAAAAGGAAATTTCCGCGCCGATCTCTTCTGGCGACTCAACGTGGTTCCCATTCATGTTCCCAGCTTAATGGAACGCCTGGAGGACATCCCCGTTCTGGTGGAAGATCTCATGGCCGGTCTCAGTAGTAAAGGCTTAAGAAACAAAAAGTTTTTCAAGGGCGCTCTGGATGTAATGCTCCGCCATCCTTGGCCGGGTAATGTCCGTGAACTGAAAAATTTTGTCGAACGAATGGCCATCATGTGCCCAGCAGATACCATCACCGGCGAGGAAGTCTCGCTCTTTCTCAGTCCAACGACTGGTGTCAGTCCATTGACCGAGCGTTCCGACACCCGGCAAGCTTATCAGGCAAGAAGTTTCAAAGAGGCAAAAAGATGCTTCGAGCAGGAGTATCTGCAACAAAAACTCAATGAAAATAACGGCAACATTTCACAAACGGCCGAACAGGTCGGCATGGAACGAAGCCACCTGCATAAAAAACTCAAAACCCTGGAGATTGTGAACTAAGGAACTCATCACTTCTCATAACAAATTTTTAAAATATTCAAAATTGCTACCCTTAAAGGAGTATCCCATGGTCTTCCCCGAATATCGTCCCCGTCGACTTCGTAAGAATGAATCTCTCCGTGCCCTGATCCGCGAGACCCACCTGTCACCATCACAGTTTGTCTATCCCCTCTTTATTATGCCCGGTAAAAAGAAACGAGAAGAAATCTCGTCCATGCCGGGAGTCTTTCGCTTCAGTGTGGATCAGTTGGCAAAAGAAGCAAAAGAGTGCATGAAACTAGGAGTGAATTCCGTTATCCTTTTTGGCCTGCCTGAAAAGAAAGACGCCATGGGCACCGGTGCCCACGCCAAAGACGGCATCATCCAGAGAGGGATTAAGGAACTAAAAAACAAGGTTCCCGAACTCACCGTCATCACCGATGTCTGCCTCTGCGAATACACCGATCACGGGCATTGCGGCTGTCTGATCGGCGACACCGTTGATAATGACGCCACCCTGGAGATCCTGGCCAAGACGGCCCTCTCCCATGCTCAGGCCGGCGCCGACATGGTTGCCCCCTCAGATATGATGGACGGCCGGGTAGCAGAAATACGGGCAGTCCTTGATGAAAACAACTTTGACATGATTCCTATCATGTCCTACGCCGTAAAATACGCCTCTGCCTTCTACGGACCATTTCGGGATGCAGCTGACTGCGCCCCCCAGTTCGGAGACAGACGAAGTTACCAGATGGACCCGGCAAACTCCCGGGAAGCGATGCGTGAGGCCACCCTTGATGTGGAGGAAGGAGCAGACATCCTCATGGTCAAACCGGCGGTTGCCTACCTTGACATCATCAGTCGCCTCAAGGATGAATTCGACCTCCCCATTGCCGCCTATCACGTGAGTGGTGAGTACGCCATGATAAAAGCTGCTGCAGAAAAAGGATGGATAGACGGTGACCGGGCCATGGCCGAGACCCTGCTCTCCATTAAACGTGCCGGAGCAGATATTATCATCACCTACTTTGCCAAGGATATGGCCAGGCTGCTACAGAAGTAACGTTGTCAACATTTTAATTGAAAATATACCACTAACACTCAGTTTCAACTCATGTTAGAGGCTTAAGACATGGACTGATTTTATTTTTCCTTCAATTAGCCGGGAGACAGAATGTCTTTTCACAAAAAACGCGAAAAAAATTCAATCTGTCTCCCGGCTCGCAACATCAGTTGAAACCGGCTGAGTTACAATGGTAATCAGAAAAAATATGGTGCTCGAAATATGAATGTAAAAGAACTACGCAAGACCATGATGCTGTCAAAGAAGACAGACATGGAAAAATCTACAATATTAGCCATGCTCCTGGACGCTGCCCAGAAACTCGCCAAGACGGATGGAAATAGAGAAGTCGAAGAAAAAGATATCCTCGCTGCGGCAAAAAGAGAACTGAAGATGGCTCACCAGTCACAGGAGGCTGGGATTGATATAGGTAATTCCATAGAAATCCTGGAAGTATTTCTGCCAAAGACCAAAAGTCCGGAAGAAACTAAGGCCATAGTTGAAGCCCTGGTAGCGACCCTGCCGGAAAAAAATCCCAAGCTCATGGGCATGGTCATGGGGAATCTGAAAAAGGAATATGGCGATCAGATAGATATGGGAATTGCTTCGCAGATGGTCAAGGAGGCACTCATTTAAGGCCACCTGAAAAGAATTTCTCTACAAACAGAAAAAGGAGCCCTGACTGGACTCCTTTTTCTGTTTGATACTCTTATGACCACCTTATGTTATAAAATTACTTCAAGCCATGATATTGATCTTCCCGGACGGGAGAAAGGAATCCCTGTTCTCGCCGTCTGCAGGTGATGTCCCATTGGCCTCCGCTTCGCTGCCAACAGGTGAAACATTTTTCGCCAGGGCCAATGACTGCGGGGAAAGCGAAGTGACATCACTGGAAAAAGAGCTGCTCTGTTGACTAACCTCCGACCTATCTTCCTGCCGGTCTGCAGCACTGTTTTCATAGCTCTGCCGTACCTGATTAGCTACTGCCGCTGCCCCTTGAGCTGCTACTTGTCCTATCATCACTCCACCTCAATACTACATCTGCCGTTTAGTTGAGAACTATTTTCATTTACCGTAAAGCAGATTCAATCGAATGGCAAGACGTTGCTGAAAATTGATTATTTTCCTGCGCAAAGTCGAACTACCGAGCCAAAGCAAGATTACACAGAAGGCTCCTGCCGTATCAGCTAGGAGATCCAGGCCACTCACAGAACGGAGTGGAATAAAGGATTGATGATATTCATCACTTAGCCCGTAGAAAAGGCAGAACACTATTGTTTGTACAGCAACACGTCGAGGGTTCTGTAGTCCGTCTTGAGCAAAACACCAAAGAACACTCAGGGCCAGAGCCCCGTATGCTAACATGTGCGCAATCTTGTCCGCACCCGGAAAGGAGGGAAGAGAGAGGCTGTCTCCACTTTGATGAGAGAACAAAAAAATAGTCCCCATGACCAGAGTCATAGGGACTATTCGTAACAATAAACTCACAATAGGGTACCTTGAAAAATTAGAATTTTCGTTCAAAATCGAGGCATGAGAAAAATTTAACCGCAGGCATAAATTTGATATTCCGAGGATAAAACTTTTATCATAACGAAGAGTTTGGGCGAAAAGGCAATTTTGCAAGGTGGCCAATAAAATCAGACAGCCTGCTCCTCTGTTTCCGGATTCACATGAACTCGATTGAGAAGTTCACTGGAAAATCTCTTTTTGATCCGTTTGATAGATGCACTGATCTCCTTACTGGGATAGCTCTCCATTACAACCTTGGACTTATCACTATAGCCGGTAAGCTCAAACTGCTTATTGCTCAAATCAAAGGTATGGCTCCAGTTGATCTCAATGGTCTCGGGATTCTCATCAATGGGAATTTCCAGAGCTTCACCTTCCCGGGAAAGCTGAACTGCGTCGGACTCGGTGATCTCCAACAGCCAGGAATCGCCCTCCTCAGTTGCCATGAGAATAAAGACCCCAAGCTCTTTAATCTTCTGTCTTTTTTCCTTTGCTGTCTGCTGAATGGCTTCAATTTCACTGAGCAGAGAGAGCTTAAATGTGGCTTCAGGGCTGGTTGGAGTTATTCCTGCCTGCTCTTTCAGCAGACAGCAATGTTTAAATTTTCTCCCGGAGCCGCAAGGACACTGCTCATTTCTTCCTATCTTTCCCATAACTTCATCTCAACCTATATATCACGCCTTTTGCGTGTTTTCACATTACGAGCACTTACTGTATCCACAGTCATGACACGTCTCACACCCCTCTTCAAAGACCAGGGTGCCGGAACACTCTGGACAGGAGGAAGCAAAGCCATGCTGGGTTCCTGCCATAAAAGATTTGAACAATTTACTCAATTGAGCGGGAAGGTCAAGCATATGTCCACTGGAACGATCAAGTTGTTTAATAATTTCCGATGCCGGTATGTTAAAACGCAGGGCAAGGGAGACCAGACGACAGGTGGTGGTCCACATGGTTGACTTATCTTTAAGATCCACTCGGTTATCAAAGGGAAATTTCGCAAAGACCTCCATGGGTTGCTCATTCTCGTCGAAACATACAATGATATAAACCGACTTCTGATCCTGATCTTTCACCCGATAGCGCTTGGCACTGAGAGTATCCGGCAGATTTCTTTTCACCACCCCGGCAGTGGAAACCGTGGCGGTCTGTTCTTCCTTCTCCGAGCTTTCCTTCGTGTTCAGAACCTGTGAATCTCTGGACCCATCGCGGTACACGGTGAGTCCCTTGCATCCCAGTTTGTACCCAAGGAGATAGGAAAGCTTCACCTCATCACGGCCGGCATTGTTGGGCAGATTGATGGTTTTGGAGATGGAGGAATCCACCCCGTTCTGCTGCAGGATGCCCTGCATCCGGATATGATCTTCGGGTTGCACATCCTGAGCCGTACGAAACACCTCCTGCCATTCCTCTGGAATCTCCTCATGGCCAATGACCGTACCGCTGTCCGCCACCTTAGTCATGAGCTCCTCTGAATAAAAACCTTCGGTCCTGGCTATCTGTTCAAAATGCTTATTGACCAGAATAAGACGGTCTCCATCCATCACATTTTTGACCATGACAATGGAAAAATAAGGCTCACAACCTGAGGCGCAGTCGGCAATCATGGACACCGTTCCCGTGGGCTGGATGGAAGTCAAGGCCGCATTTCTCCGAGCAGGATACTCGTTGACAGTAGAGTCGTATGCAGGAAAAGCCCCCTTTTCCTCTGCCAGTTCAATCGATCGTTCTTCAGCTTTATCACGAACAAAACGCATAACCTCTGCAGCCTGATTGCGCCCCTCTTCACTCCCGTAAGGCAGGCCAAGCTGAATAAGCATATCATGCATCCCCATGATCCCCATTCCTATCTTCCTGGTCTTCAAGGTCATCTCTTTGATTTCAGGGATGGGAAAACGATTACAGTCAATCACATTATCAAGAAAGGCGGTAGCCACACGGACAACCCCTTCCATTCGCTCATAGTCCACTGCCCCATCTTTGACAAAATTACCAAGATTCAGTGATCCCAGGTTGCAGCTCTCATAGGGAAGCAGCCACTGCTCGCCACATGGGTTGGTGGCCTCAAAATCACCAAGCTGAGGAGTCATATTATCTTTGTTGGCGGTGTCGATAAAAAGGACCCCGGGTTCTCCATTGTGCCAGGCCAGATCAATAATCTTTTCAAAGACGGAGCGGGCATCAAGACTATCGATCTCCTCTCCGGTAGATGGCTCAATCAACAAGTACTCACTGCCCTCCTCCACTGCCTGCATGAAGGCATCCGTCATAGCCACACTGAAATTGAAATTATTAAATTTCTCCTGGTCTTCTTTGGCACTGATAAAATCCATGATATCGGGATGATCAATCCTCAGCACACCCATGTTAGCACCCCGCCGTTTGCCACCCTGCTTGATGGTCTCGGTGGCGGCATCAAAAACCGCGGCAAAAGAGAGGGGGCCCGAGGCCACTCCCTGAGTGGAACGAACAGATGCATTTTTAGAGCGAAGCCGAGAAAAGGAATAACCGGTACCGCCTCCGGTTTTATGCACCAGAGCGCCGTTACGAATGGCCGTGAAAATTCCGTCCATAGAGTCTTCCACCGGCAGGACAAAACAGGCAGACAGCTGCCCAAGATCTGTCCCTGCATTCATCAAGCAGGGAGAATTGGGTAAAAAATCCAAATGATATATCATCCGAAAAAAAGACTCCCGTAGGGCCTCATACTGGTCACTGTCCCGATCCACCTCAGCCACAGCATTACTGACCCGACGACAGAGAGACTCCCAAGTCTCAACAGTTTCACCATTATCATCTTTTAGGTAGTAGCGCCTGGCAAGTACTGTTTCGGCAGTCTGGGTCAATACCTGTTTGGTCAAATTGGGAGTCATATAGTTTTTCCTCATGGGATATGTTGTGGATAGGGGGTTAAATCAGCTAATGATCGACAAGAAAAACGGGCTTTCAATAGGATAGAAAAGCATACAAAACGCCCTTTTCCCGCTTTCGTCAGTTAACATGCTTATACACCATACTTATGGTGCAAAACAAGAACTATCTACAATATATGGTACAAAATCACCAAAAAGAAATTTAGAAAATTCTTTAACTCAGGGAAAGATCGTTTGATACAAAGGACTTCAGGTTTTGGCTTCTTTGATTTTTTTTATTACTCCACAATATACCCCTTCCAGACATCCCTTTTCCCACACGAAACAGACCCAAAATATGACAATAGTTCTTGACTACTTCCCTGCCGGTGTACAAAGTATAACTTTTCTCTGTCCACTATCACAGCAATCGTCTGAGGAGATACCCCATCAATGAAAACAGTTGAACAACGCCTGGAAGAGCATCTTATTACTGCAGAACCTTATTATCTTGTCTCCGGCACAGAAATAGAAATTGCATTATCCGCATACAAAAACGGACTCCCCCTCCTGTTAAAAGGTCCAACCGGTTGCGGAAAGACGCGTTTCATGCAGTACCTGGCCTGGAAACTACAGCGACCGCTCATCACGGTCTCCTGCCATGACGATCTCTCCACCAGCGACCTTGTGGGCCGTTACCTAATCCGCTCAGGAGAGGCAGTATGGATTGACGGCCCTCTCACCCTGGCAGTTCGTGCAGGCGCCATCTGCTACCTCGACGAAATTGTAGAAGCCCGGAAGGATACGACAGTGGTTATTCACCCCCTGGCCGATGACCGCAGAGAACTCCCTGTGGAAAAACTGGGTGAGTTGCTGACGGCCCCGCCCGAATTCATGATCAGTGTTTCCTACAACCCGGGTTATCAAAGCGTATTAAAGGACCTCAAGCCCTCAACTCGCCAGCGCTTTGTGGCCATCTCTTTTGACTATCCCCTTCCCGATCAGGAAGTCGAGATTGTATGCCAAGAAGGCGGAGTAGAAAAAGAGCTGGCCCACTCTCTGGTAAAATTGGCCGGGATGACCCGCAGCCTGAAGGAATCAGGGCTTGCAGAAGGGGCCTCCACCCGTCTCCTCATCCAGGCCGGAAAATTGACACAAGACGGGATCGACATCCATACAGCCTGTCGGGTAGCCATCATCGAACCACTGAGTGATGACCCTGAACTCCTGGCAGCCTTACAAGAAATGGTCAGCTCCATATTCTGAAACGTACAGGATATCAATACCCATGAAGTTAGCCGCCCTGTCAGAGCAATTTTACAGCCTGGTCTCTCCCGACATTCCCAACGAGTGGGATGTGGAGGAGGTCATGGAGCCCTTTATCGAGACAAACGACAAGGTCTGCGAGGTCATTCTCGAGCATATCCCGGTAATCTGGCCGGTTTCCCACTCTCTCTGCTATGATTTCCTACGACAGGCCCCTGAAGCTTTGAAACACCTCAGCCTGGAGCAGCTTCCGCACTGGGTAGGGGTAGCTCTTGACATTTACGAAAATGACGGTCTGCGTACAGCCCAGCGATTCATGCAGGATGGGGTCGAAAATCACCTCTCCAGATTGAAAGGAAGTGGAGGGCTTGCTCTCGCCTCTGTTGAAAAACGACTTCTTCCCTATATCCGTGGTATTGCAAGAGATGAATTACAGATCGTCCCGGCAAGAGAAACCTATACCGACACCTCCACACTCTATGCCCCTGAGGAAATCAATCTATTTCACAACAACGAGCAAAATTTCCTCCTCTACAAACTGATTTTCACCTACCAATGGGGCTATATCGCCTGTGGAAGTTTTTTGGCCAGAGCACCAGAGGGATTCCCCCTGTTTTCCAACAGGGAAGACAGCCTCTGGCTCCGGGCATTTCTAGACAGTTTTACCAATCCACCACTGGCCCGCGACATTTATCACCTCCTGGAATCCATACGGGTCAAGATCTTTCTCCACAAAGAATTACCGGGCCTTATGCGAGCGGTATCGAAACTCCCATTTCCCCTCGACTTACCACTCCCCATGAAAAATAAGGCGAATCTATTTTTCGCCTCAATACAACAAGGACTCACAGGAGACAAGACAGACCTCTACACCCTGTTGCAGCCCCACCTCACGCCATCTGAGTGTCAACGTTTCCTGCATGGCGAGGCCACACCTCAGGACAGTGCAAGGCTTGTCCCCAGGCTCTACTCCACCCTTCATAACAAGGATCAGGACTACATCCCCTTCCCCCCTCTCCCCTTCCAGGGACGACTGAAATTACGGTCCGTGGAAACTGCCCGCAAGGTGCAAAAAGAAAAGATGGGTGAGCAGTTTGTCGATCTGATGGCCGCCCACTTCCTTACTCTGTCCCAGGAAAAGTTAAAGAACATCCTCAAGGATGAAGAGAGAGACAGCGGCGGCAGTGGGTTAGCCGAATCGGATGTCAGCATGATCATGGATAGTGAATTCGCTCAGACCGCTGATCAGGACAAGGCAGCTCCCCTCCTTGTCACCATCAACAATGAAGAACTGGAATTCCCCCCGGAACTGGAGAGTTTCACCCGTAAATTTCTTGATGAATTCGGCCAACTCCCCACAAGATTTATTACAAGTGCCGCTGGCAAGGCAGGAGAAGGAATGCTCCGGGGTGATGTCGGTGGGCAGGAGGAAGGTGAACAACAGAGCACAGGTACAGTGGTCTATGACGAATGGGATTATCGCCGACAGGGCTATCGCAAGAACTGGTGCTCGCTGCAGCTCAAAGAATTGCCACAAGTGCATTCCCCATTTATCCGCAACACCCTGGATAAATACCACGGCCTTACCCTGCGCCTGCGCCACCAGTTCGAGATGATGCGCAGCCAGGAACGGTTCGTCAAACGTCAGCGAGAAGGCGACGATATTGATTTCGATGCCCTGGTAGAGTCCCTATCCGATACCCAGGCAGGACTCCCGTCATCAGACCGTCTTTTTATCCGCCTCAAACAGGATGAACGGGATATAGCCGTGCTTTTCCTGGTGGATATGTCCAACTCCACCTCGGGCTGGGTCAACACCGCCCTTAAAGAATCCCTGGTGCTCATGTCGGAAGCCATGGAAGTACTTGGTGACCGCTATGGAATCTACGGTTTTTCAGGCATGCGCCGCTCCCGCTGTGAACTCTTCCACGTCAAGCATCTGACAGAGTCATATGGCGAACGGGTCAAAGAACGGATCAGTTCCATCGGCCCCAGCGAATATACCCGGATGGGCCCGCCCATCCGCCATGCCACCCGCCTTCTTCAGGAGGTAGACGCCAAGGTCCGCCTCATCATCACCCTTACCGATGGCAAACCCGAAGACTATGATGATTACAAGGGTGACTATGCCATCGAAGATACCCGCCATGCCCTGCTTGAGGCCAAGGTTGCAGGTATCCATCCCTTCTGCATCACCATTGATCACCAGGCCCACGACTATATGGAACATATGTATGGTCCGGCCAACTACATCTTTGTTGACAATGTACGCAAACTCCCTCTACGTATGCCGGAAATATACCGAACACTGACCAGCTGAACTATCGATTGAAAAGGTATCAGAAAATATAATGAAACCTTGGCATCAAATTACATCCGGCCATGCCGGATAATTGAAACCAACAGCCAGAAGCCCATAATTCCAGCTACAAGAAACCCTGCCAGACCAATAACAGGTATCCCATTCCATCTTGGCGGAATATCAGAGAGAATAATCAAAGATGAACCAATAATCTGAGCAGCCAGCACAATGGCAAAAGCAATACGGTTAGATACTCGATCAAGTGCAATTGAGAGTTTTCCCACACCAAGATGTTCAAATTCTATCTTCATCCTGCCATCACGGAGCTGCCTCAAAATACCCCGGACTTCTTCTGGAACCTCCTGAATAAATCGTAGATACTCACCGCTTGTCTCACCAACTTCTTCAGCAAGTCGCCCAAGTCGCATTCGCTCTGCCTTCACCTTTTTTATGTAAGGTTCCGCAAGCGTAATGAGTTCAAGATCAGGATTGAGCATTAAACCAACACCTTCAATCGTAGAAAGTGCCTTAATCATCAAATAAAGATTCGGTTTAATACTGAGCTGATGACGTTGAACGAGATCCAGGAGCTCCTGCAGTATTTTCCCTGCCTGCAACTCCTTGAGAGGTAAATACATATAGCGATCTAACAGGTCTCCAAGATCACGACTGAGTGCATCATGGTCAACTTTACCGAATTGAGTGGTTATACTGAGAACCCCATCTGTTATCTTCCGATCATTTTTCATGACAATGGAGAGCATCAGATCGGTAAAATCTTCCCGATCCTGACGTGTGAGCCGCCCCATCATTCCAAAATCAATAAAACAGATCACATTACCCGGTAGAATAAAAATATTACCGGGGTGAGGATCTCCATGGAAAAAGCCATAAACGAAAATTTGCTCCATTACCAGGTTTGCACCACTTTCAGCAATCAACTGAAGGTCATAGCCCTGACGGCGTAAAACATCTACCTTGGAAGTTTTGATTCCATCAACATATTCCATGGTCAGGATACGTTCGGTACTTAAGTCTGCATAAACGAGAGGAACGTAAACAGTTTTGTTGCCCTTGAATTGACGTGAAAAACGCTGGAGATTGGCTAATTCAACCATGTAGTCAATCTCCAGTGACAAGCTGCGGGCAAACTCATCGACAACAGCGGATGGCCGATGGCCCTGCAACTCCTCCAGATATTGCTCCATGAGTGACGCAAGATGCGCCAAAATCTCAAGATCAACGGCAATAATATTTTCAATATTTGGACGCTGAACCTTGACCACCACTGCCTTGCCGTCCTGCAGACGGCCCCGATGGACTTGGCCTATGGATGCTGCGGCCATAGGCTCTTTGTCAAACTCCTTAAACAGGTCGCCAGGTTTTTTGCCGGTCTCAGCAAGAAAAATTTCTTCCACTTCAGCAAAAGTGAAAGGCGGTACATTATCTTGTAGCTTGGCAAACTCGTATACATACCTGGGTGCAATAAGATCAGGACGGGTGGAGAGCACCTGACCCAGCTTGATAAAGGTTGGCCCCAGCTCTTCCAGGGCCATACGAAACCTTTCTGGCCGCGAATGTTTTTCAATTTCCTCACGCGGTTTTCTGTTGATCATCTTCAGTCCTGTTTCCAGGTACTGATCAATACGCAACCCTTCGACAAGGTCATC
>JAQYVF010000181.1 GCA_030145625.1 Desulfocapsa sp.
CTTGGGGGCGTCTAGTTGAACCCCGAAGAGTTCTATCTGGTTGTTATTATATTGGTCAGCCAGATAGACAGCATATTTACCATCTCCGCTGACCTGAAAGGATTTGACATCACCATCAACGGGAAGAGGCCTGTTCAGCCGTATCCTCTTGCCGCCGGTTATTGGTACGATGTAAAGTTCATTAACATCATCGACATCCTGATCTGCCAGATAGATGACTTGCTTGCTGTCAGGTGTGGTAGCGACACTTTGAATCCTTCTGTTTCCGTCAGGGAAGTCATTGAGCTTTACAGGAGGATACCCCCTAAGATCAAAGCGGTAGAGTGTGAAAATATTATCGATATCAAGATCTGCTTTATGAATGGCCCATGTACTGTTTGGAGTAATAATCGGTTTATCATCTGTTACAACGTTGCCGAGGGTTACAGGTGTACCGCCTGAAATGGGAACCCTGAACAACCGATGAGAACCTTCGCCTTCCAGGCGTGCTGCATAAACAATCTGGTTGCCGTCCGGACTCATTTCATACTCAAAGAGGCCCACACGATTATAGTAATCCTCGGAGAGTTTTTGATTGAGTTGCGCAGGAACCCCACCAGTAATGGGGACACTGAAGAGATCATCGATGCTAGATTCTGGTTTATGCGCCAGAAATACAACCCATTTGTCGTCAGGACTGACCTTGATATCCCAGGAAAAGGAAACGACATCCCTTGTTTCATCAAGGTTGCTGTCGAGTTTGACCGGTGTGCCCCCTGTGCGGGGAACGCTATAAAGGTCCCAGTACTCAGGAATATAGGGAAACGATGTGCCAGACCCCATACTCCCAACGGAATATATGACATAGTTGTTGGGGCTGAAGATTGGACCATTTCTAAATTGGATATAAAAATCATCGGTGAAAGATCCGCCGAGCTTGATTGCGGGATTTCCTGAGAGGGAAACACTATAAAGCTCATCTACGCCATCTGCATTCCGACTGTGATACAATGTTTGCTTCGAATCAGAGCTGATTGGGATGTCCCAAAACTCCTTATATTCCCCTGGATCTCTATTGAGTTTGATAGGTGTACCGCCAGAGATAGGAAGGTTGTAAAGCCCATTTAACGTACTGACTGAAGACCGCACAGAAACGACAACTGATTTACTGTCCGGACTGATAGCGAAGGAAAAACCATAGAAACGGTCGGGGGGATCATTGGCGCTTACGAGTAATGTCGGTGTGCCTCCTGTAATGGGAACGCTGTAGATCCATTTAACATCAGATTCATATTGATCTTTCATCGAATAAACAACCCATTTCCCATCAGGGCTGATCTCGAATTTCTTGATAATACGAGACCACCAAGGCCCTGAGAGCTGAATTTTTACAGGGAGATATGACAGATTCGTGCTATAGAGGTCGTAGTGTCCATCATAATACTGGTCTGCCAGATAGACAACTCGACTGTTGTCGGGGCTGATAGTATAGTCGGTAACATCAGCGAATGGCTTCAATTCGCCGTTGAGACGAAAGGGAATGCCGGGAGTGGCATGGGCTACGCTGTGCCAGGAAAGACATAACAACAGGATGGTAGCAAGCAAACCTATCCGTGCTAATATTTTTTCCCGTATTTCAAGTCGGCTTTGCTGGTGATTTGTTCCCATAGTACTCTCCCTAAAAATGTGGTTTGTCCCCTATTACTCTGAGATCAGTATTTCATAATTATATTAGCTGGTTATCGTGGGTGTTCCCCAAGTCAAAAACAAGTCGCAAGTCACGTTCAGACTTAATGACTTTATGGTGTCCCCGCAGATGTCACTGTGGTTCCACCGGCACCTGCAGGGGCCACGGCTGCTGTTGCTGCTGAAATAGCAACTGTAGCACCTGTTCCACCGGCACCAGTCCCACCCTGAGCAAACGCGTTGCCCGAATTACCACCATTTAGGGCAGGAAGCGGAGGCGGAGGTGTTGTGCGCGTACCGCCATTTCCTGATCTTGCTGTAGCAGTTCCGCCTGTTCCAACCCAGGTTGCTCCTATGCCTGAAGTTCCGCCTGGCACCACTCCCGCAGGAGTAGGGATTTGAGGTAATGCTCCTCGCTGTCCACCAAAACCACCCCAGGCATCTGCATTACCTCCTTTACCTGTAACAAGTGAGGAAAAACCGTTACCTCCAGTGGCATTTGCTGTGCCACCATCTCCACCTAAATGCGCATTAATAATTCCAACAGGAGGTGTGACAACGCAGGAGGAAAAAAGCACAGTACCTCCGTCTCCTCCGAGCCCGCCTCTTGCAACAGCTTTACCACCATTCAGGGGTACAGCTGTTGATGCACCTCCAGTAGCAAACGCAGCACCTGCCCAGTCTACAGAACCACCTTCTATACGACCTGCATTGATCACCGCCATTCCAGGTACTAAACCATCGATTAGAATGTTACCTCCATTGTTAGCAGGACCACCACTGGCATGTGCATCTTTCCCACTACCTGCGGTAGCAAAGGCATGGCCCATACCGCCTCCCATACCACCACGAACCAGCGCGGCTGATCCGATATTAATACCGTCTAACGCGCATAACCTTACATCACCACCAAAACCGCCTTGACCACCAACAGCAACAGCCTCGGATCTCGGACCTGCCCCTGCTAAAGCGGACATGCCAGTTAGAATAACGCCTTTCGAAGTAGCCTTACCGCCATTGCCTCCTCCAAAACCTTCGACATTACCCTGAATATCTATGCCACCGCCTGGCGACAATAGCCTTACGTACCCACCATTCGTACCAGGAAAAGCGCTGGCAATGCGACCGGTCACAGTTCTCATCGGTTTCGAAGGCGATTGGGCACTCGCCGAACCTACTTGACCTGCTGGGCCAATCACAACATTGTTGTTTTGGGAAACGAGTGTGATGTTAACTTGGCGCCCAAATGGAACACCGATAGGGTTAACTGTTATAGTTCCATCTACTTGAAGCAGGTCGTTTGCGACAAGTATGAGCGAAGAAGTCAAAAAAATATTAGTACCTGCGGGAATAATGATCTGCTGATCACTGAAGGAACCTCCAGTGATATTCGCCACGGCTGGTAAAGCTACGCCTGATGCCGCCGGAACGCTGCAGGTGGGTACCGTTTTAGGCACTGCTTTCTGAGCACTGGGAGGATTGACTGAGAGAGCAAAAAAACGAGATCGAAATGCAATAATTGTAACAAGGACGAAAACCAAAATAACAAAAAGAATTAGTAGTTTTCTAAACATGGCTTAACTCAACCTCCTGATAGTTAACTAACAACTCCTTGCAAGGTTAATAATTCCAATATATTAGAATGCACACTTTAAATAAAAAAAGTCCTATCGGAACGTCGTCTTTTTGGTATCTCTTTTCTATTTTATAACGTAGTGGAGTACGAATTTGCTGGCAAAACTACCTTGTTTAGGCACATTTTTTTCGGCATTTGCTGGATTTGTGCCTGTATAATCAGGTGCTCCAGGGATTTGATAATCATGTCTGGTGAAATTCTTATAAAATATTACATTACAAGTAGTTAATGCTTAACAGCCGGTAAGTGAAAAATCAAGAAATCTTTCTTTTTCCATACCTGTCTTCCGGTTTCCATTACTTAACTTTGGCGGAATCCGTCAGAGTTAAGTAATGGAAACGTTTTTTGCTGTATAAGCAGTTCAGGATGACATCCAGACGCTATTCATGTATTTTCAATTCGTTTTTATGAACGCACTCTATTCCACAAGAAATTCTAATTTAGAAAAAGCACAGGTTGAATCAGGTGAAGATCTCTCCAGGAAGCGTTTTGTTGTTCCTGGTAAGAAGTATTTGTTTATTCTTTGGCAAATTACCGTTGTCATTCTTCAGTGGCAGGTCAGAAAAACCGCGATGCTCATCGTCAGTATAGCTTGAAACCATCCCAATCATGACTTGATAACATTCGGCAAAAGTTATGTTCAGGTGGAATAAGTCATTGTTGGGCTGGCTGTATGACTTGACAAGTATATCAATGACGCGTCGACCGAGTCTGAATTGTAAGAAAACAACAGATACTTCATTGAGATAGCAAGCATACACCAAACCTTCGTTGAAGATGGGCTTGGCGGAACGAAGAATTATCGATTGCTGATCCATGGCTATTAGTACCATTACCGAAAGCGACGCAGGAATCTGTTCCTGGTTATGGTTATCATTAACCGATTGTTGAATTTAGTTGCCTACGTGCTTTGACAACTTCTACTTGCATTGCTGATCCGGTTCCTCTTTTCCTACGCCTCTGACTTTCCTTAGTCATTCTCCAAAACAATTTTGTCGTAAAGGCGATGTTACTTACTGAAATAACGAAGATAGTTAGTCATTGTGAAACAATCCGTAGGCAATTGTGGCGTGAGCGTACTGGTACCAGTTGACATAGACAGCAAAGGTCAGACCAGAGAAAGAAAACCACGATTTGGAATTTCGTTATACTTACAGATACCTGTCCCCCTTAAAGCAGCCCAAATGTATCACCTGGAAGGCAAAAAACACGCTACAATAGCTTGTTAATGATCAACAAATATCAGGTGAACCTTGAAAAGGGCACCACGATGTGGTACTATAGGCAGTGGGTTGATTCTGATGCCTGATGAGGCGTCTGCTTTAAGCGAGCGTGCTAAACGAAGATGCTGCGAACAATAATATAATTTAAGGATTCTATAATACTCAATAGGAGTCACTCCCCATTTTCTTCTCCCTGGTAAGTGAATGAGGGAACACATTAAATCAACTCTGTAAGACGGTAATTTGCCGCAAGGAAGTTCATTACATCTGGAGGTGATCATATGCAAATACACAGACGACAATTCTTGAAATACTGCGTTGGATCTGCGACTGCCTTGGGACTGCCGATGACTGTTCTTGGAAATCTGGAACAGGCCCTGGCTGCTGGA
>JAQYVF010000164.1 GCA_030145625.1 Desulfocapsa sp.
CTGCACTGATCAAAGAACTCCTGGATAACGGTTTCCTGCACGAGGATGTGCTGACCGTGGCCGGCAAAGGCCTTGAACGCTACACCAAGGTCCCTGAAATTCAGGACAAAAAGCTGATCTGGGAAAAAACCAGTGAAGGCAGCCAGGACACCCAGGTCATCGCTACATTGAAAACCCCATTTGCCGCAAGCGGTGGCCTCAAAGTCCTGTCCGGCAACCTGGGCCGCGCCATTATCAAGGTATCCTCACTGGCTCAGGGAATAGAGACAAAGATCACGGCCCCTGCCATGATTTACCACACCCAGGAAGAGATGGGAGAAGCCTTCAAGGCCGGAAAAATGGATCGTGACCTGATGGCAGTGGTCCGTTTCCAAGGCCCCAGGGCCAACGGCATGCCTGAACTCCATAAGCTGATCACCTATCTCAGCATAATCATGGATCGCGGCTATACTGTTGGTCTGGTCACGGACGGACGCCTCTCCGGCGCTTCCGGGAAGGTTCCCTTTGCTATCCACCTCACTCCTGAAGGATTGAACGGGGGGATGATTGCCAAGGTGCGGGAAGGTGATCTCATCAGCATGGATGCAAAAGATGGACAACTCCATCTCCATGTGGACAACGCTGAGTTGAATGATCGGGAGTATGCCAAAGCTGAGCATCTGAGTGAGTTACGCCGGGGAACAGGCAGACAGATTTTTGCCTCGCTGCGCCGCAACCTCCCGGGTGCTGAAGAAGGGGCCAGTTCCATCTTCGGTGCCGACCAGGAAAACGTTTCACCGAAACCATTATCCTAAAAGATCCGGGAGATATCATTATGTCAGAGAAATGGAAAAAAAGCGGTAGAGAAATCCTGGAAAACGGTCCGGTAATTCCGGTGATGGTGATCAATAAAGTGGAGCATGCAGTTCCTCTGGCCAAGGCTCTTGTTGCTGGTGGGATACGAGTTCTGGAGATCGTCCTTCGCAGCGATGCAGCAATTGGTGCAATTAGGTCAATATGTACTGAAGTGCCGGAGGCCATTACCGGTGCCGGAACCGTTGTCAACAGCCAAGACCTTGCCGCTGTGACCGATGCCGGAGCATCTTTTGCCATCAGTCCGGGTTTGACGCCAGCTCTGCTCTCGGCTGCAAACAAAGGGACGATTCCTCTCATCCCTGGAATTTCCACAGTCTCTGAGTTGATGCTGGGCATAGAACAGGGTTATACCACCTTTAAGTTCTTTCCGGCAGAAGCGGCAGGCGGAATCAAGATGCTCAAATCCATCGGCGGCCCTTTCCCACAAATCCGATTCTGTCCAACCGGAGGCATATCTGCGAAAAATTACAGGGAATATATCCAACTACCAAATGTTCTCTGTGTCGGCGGCTCCTGGGTCGTCCCCAACGATCTCATTGATGGTGAAGATTGGCAGGGAATCACGCAAATAGCACAAAATGCTGTTCGCGGAGCCGAGTAGGAGGCGACTTCAGCCGAAAACAAGGAGAGTAATTGAGCCTAACTTGTTTGTCTGTTTAAGCTATACAGGGAGAGCTGCCTGCGGATAAATCCGCTCCTGCAGAAAAGAAAGTGCATACCCTCTTTTCCCCTCTTTCCTCCCTCCCCTTACCGTCTATTCCTGCACTCACTACAGCACCATCAAAAGTTGTACATGAGCATAATCGAGGCCACTGGATAATATTGATAGTCATCCAGATCGTCCTCAATTGCTTTTTTTTGCTCATCCAAAAATTCCTGTACAATTTCAAACTGATTAACATCTACAGCCGATTGAACGTAAAGATCGGACACTTGGGCAGATCCCTGAAACAATACTCCAAGTTCACAGGCAAGCCCCCATCCGGATTCACCGTGGTTACTCTTCCAACCAATACCTGCATAAGGTGCAATGGAATTAAAATCAACATTCCCTTTCAGGTGAAGCATGTCAACCTGGGGAACATAGTAGGGATAGCCGCCAAATATCCTGTCAGTTGGTACCGAACCATCAAGATCAATCTCATTACCATTGAGGAACAGGCCACCCGAAATCCTGAAGGCACCGCTGAACGGATGCCAGTCAAGTAACAGATTGCCATTTTTATAGGTCGCCTCCATATCATAATCAATACCACTGATCGTAGAATCAGCGGTAAATGTCAAATAATTGACTCCAGTCCGCAGCACCAGATCATCAGTCACCACCTTTGTCAATTCGACACCACCACCAAGACTCCCTGCTTTGAGGCCAAAACCAAAATTCTCCTCACCTGCCGCAGCCTGTGTAGAATGGAGCAAAAACAGACAACCGGCCCAAATAAGATACTTTTTTTTCATAATTTATACCTGATGTTAAAAATTTGACTTTTTTTAATTGAAGAGTCTTTTCATGCAAGATACACTCCACTTTTTCGGACAAGCCAGCCACAAAAAAAACATTCTGTTACAACGCAAGGTGGTTAGGAATACATGGACACTTTTTCAATATTGAACTTATAATTGGGATAACTGAATCTAAAAAAAACATGAAAAAGTACCTCCTGTTACACCACGACATCAGCTTACTCAATTTAATGGAGATCCAATATGAAAAAGTTTTTAGTTTTTTTTGCAGCAGGTTGCCTTGGTGCCCTAGCCAACAGCATTACAGTGTGGCTCGCTGGAGACCTTGGTATTCCTTCCTCATTTGGTGTATCAATTGCCCCATCGTTAACTTCAAATTACCTGTATCCTCGCATTGTATGGGGTGGTATCTGGGGACTACTCTTTGTTCTTCCTATGCTGCAGTCCAAATTACTCTTAAAAGGTACAGTGCTGAGTCTGTTTCCCACTGCTGTTCAGCTTTTTGTTGTCTTTCCTCTCATTGCAGGTAAAGGAATAGCCGGAGTTGACCTGGGGCTATACACCCCACTCTTTGTGTTACTATACAACTGGGTGTGGGGAGTTGTTACTGCGCTCACAATAAAAATGGCAAAATAACGTTGGCAATCATACAGTTACCTGAGATTTCCCGTAACGTCAGAGGGAATCCACCTCACAGCAATGCCCTTGCCTTCAGCCAACAATTCATGCTAACCTTACTCGTATAATTCAGAGATCTTTACAGGCGACTTGCGACGTTGAGTTTGTGCCCATGAAGGACAAGCAAAAAGAACGTTTCCAATCCATGTTTCCCTTTGAAAGCCACTCTACAAAAATTGAAATATGAAATCAGTTAACTTGGGCTCAATAGGCAAGAACCTGTCTTTACTGGTTATGCTGGCAGTCTTGCCTGCCCTGGTTATCCTCCTCTATACCGGCCTGGAGCAACGGCAACAATCCATCGAGAATGCCAAACACGATGTATTGCTGTTAACCCACAGCATGGCCGAAGCTCAAGAAGATATTACTCGTGCCACAAGACAAATTCTCTCCACTCTCTCCCTCCTCCCTGCAATTCAAGCCATGGATGTCGAGGAAAGCAGTGAGATATTTAATGCCGTACTGAATAACAACCTTGAATATCATAATATCACCTTAACAAGTCCTAGCGGAGAAACCTTAGCTTCTGTAAAACCCCTTTCCGAAGCAAATCTGGCTGATCGCAAACATGTCCGCGAAGCCTTGGAGAAAAAACCTTTGCCGCCGGCGAATACATAGTAACCAGAGCAGGGGATGCACTTCCTGCATTTGCCTTTGCTTACCCGGTATTCGACAAAAACGACACCCTCATAGCCGTTTTAACCATGTCCATCAAACCGGATCGTTTTTCCCACTTCCATAATGTCTCAAATCTTCCTGAAAAATCCTTCATAGGTGTAACAGACTACCAGGGCATCCGACTATTTTACTATCCTTCCAATGCGGAAACCAACCCTATCGGTAAACCAATCAAAGCCAAGGTGTGGGAAACGGCAAGAAAAATGAACACACAGGGAATATTTATCGGCAAAGGCTCAGACAATATAAGCAGGATAGTTGCCTTTGAGCAGGTTCGACTCACCCCTGATGAAGCACCTTACATATTTGTATGGGCTGGTATCCCTGAGGCCCACATCCTTGGCCCCGCCAACGCTGTTCTGGCCAGAAACCTGCTACTCATGTTACTGGCCACGTTGATGTCACTTTTCATATCCTGGGTAATTGGCAAAACCACCTTAATTTCTCCAATCAAACGGCTTGTGAACATGACACAAGATTTTGCCCAGGGAAACCTTGCTGTTCGCAGTAAACAGGCTGAGACGCCTGACGAGTTTGGAACACTGACCAGGGCCTTTCACGATATGGCCGATACCTTGACACTCAACCGGAGAACACTGCAGGAAAACGAGGCACGTTTCCGCCTGTTAATGAACAGCCTGGATGCATTTGTTTATGTTGCCGACATGGACACCTACGAAGTCTTGTTCATCAACGAGTACGGGAAAAAAAGACATGGTGACATTACCGGCAAAATTTGCTGGCAGAGCATCCAGAAAAATCAAACCGGGCCATGTAGCTTCTGCACCAATACATATCTCCTTGACGAACAAGGTCAACCTGGAGAAGTACACACCTGGGAATTCCAACACAGTGGCACCGGCCAATGGTTTCACATCCACGACAGGGCAATACAATGGGTCGATGACCGTATAGTCCGGCTCGAAGTGGCAACGAATATTTCGGACACAAAACGGACCGAGACCAGACTGGCTGAAGAAACAGAACGTCTAGCTGTGACCTTAAGAAGCATAGGAGACGGCGTTATTACCACTGACACGCAAGGTCGGATTGTCCTCATCAACAAGGTCGCCGAGACACTGACCGGCTGGAACAGTGAGGACGCAGCCGGACAGCCTTTAGCTGACGTATTCCATCTTCTCAACAAAGTAACAAGAGAACCCTGCGATGATCCGGTGAAAAATATCTTGAATTCGAGAGGAATTCTCGGTTTAGCAAAAGACACGGCCCTCGTTTCAAAAAATGGGCAGGAAAAGAATATCGCCGACAGCAGTGCACCAATCAGGGACCAAGACGGCAATATCATCGGTATCGTACTGGTCTTTAGAGATATCACTAAACAACTCCGCACGGAACAGGAGCTGATCAAAGCCAAAAAGCTTGAATCGATTGGTGTTCTTGCAGGTGGTATTGCCCATGACTTCAACAACATTCTTGCAGCAATTCTTGGTAACCTGGACCTCTCTCTTCTTGACCTCAACCTCTCTGCTGAGACACAGAAACTTCTCCAG
Source organism: Desulfocapsa sp. (assembly GCA_030145625.1). Classification (GTDB taxonomy): domain Bacteria; phylum Desulfobacterota; class Desulfobulbia; order Desulfobulbales; family Desulfocapsaceae; genus Desulfocapsa. The sequence continues at coordinate 5,187 of JAQYVF010000164.1, forward strand.
GAAGCGGCAAAGGCATCACATCGGGCTCGGGATTTAACCCAGCAGCTACTCACCTTCGCCAAGGGCGGTGAACCTATCAAAGAAGTGGCATCTCTGACTGAAGTTGTCAAAGATTCAGCAGATTTCATACTGCGAGGGGACAAGGTGGCCTGCCACTATGTATTCCCTGAGGATCTCTGGCTTGTCGACATTGATAAGGGCCAGATAAGTCAAGTTGTTCAGAACATCATACTGAATGCCAGCAGTGCCATGCCCGATGGCGGGACAATCGAGGTATCATGTGAAAACGTTCATTCAGACGATTCAACACCCCTCATTTCGTCCCGGATTAATCACTTTGTAAAAATGGAAATAAAGGACAACGGTGTCGGCATTCCTGCCAATGTCCTTGAAAAAATATTTGATCCTTATTTTTCAACCAAACAAAAAGGAAATGGTCTTGGCCTGGCAATAACCCATTCAATCATCAGCAAACATGGCGGACACATTTCAGTACAGTCCCCCCCAGGCGCTGGAACAATCTTTACGATTTACCTTCCTGCTTCAACAGAGAGTTCCATTCCGGTAAAAAAGAAAGAAGAAGAAAAGTTAACCGCAAGAAAATCCAGAATTATGATTATGGATGACGAGGAGATGGTGCGGAATATTGCTCAGGCAATGTTAAGACAGATGGGGCA
>JAQYVF010000115.1 GCA_030145625.1 Desulfocapsa sp.
CAACATTTTTCAAAGCTGAATAGAGTGATTTGTTTGTGTGATTTTTTTCAACTCTACCGGAAAAGTTTCAGATGTTCTATAAGTCCCTTTCCGGTTTGTCAATCGCTAATTGTGCTCTTTTTTTTTTGTTGGGGGGGGGCAGTGGTGTGGTGGTGTCTTTACAACATATTGATATTGTAGAGGTAAATGTTGCTGCTTGGTCGAGGTTTAAAAAAATCTTTTTGGGGAAATCGATATGCTGAGCTGTGGGAATCTCTTCTGGGGGTATGGCTTTTGCTGAAAATATCCCAGTGTTGTAAGAGTTGGAAAGTGGTCCTAAGGTGGCATCCGATTGTATAAGTAAGCTGTTGTTCCAGTGGGAATATGAGGGGTGGAATAGAAAATCCTTTTGTAATCCCTTTCTTGACAGTTGACGCTTTTTGTGGTTTAATATTAATTTGGCACGGGATTCCAGCGGGTGTAGCTCAGTTGGTAGAGTACAAGCTTCCCAAGCTTGGGGTCGCGAGTTCAAATCTCGTCGCCCGCTCCAGTGTTGGTGGATGAGGTCTTTCCATCGATGTCATACCACAACCCTGCGGGGGAGGTGGCTTTGAAAGTGGGCTATGCCCGCTTTTTTTTATGTCTGTTTCCCGGAGATAGGCAGGGCGATCAGGGTGAGTAATGAGTGAATTTATTATAACGAAGGTCCAGGAATTTGCTGAAAGCCTCCTCCCTTCCATGGGCTTGGAGTTGGTGGAGGTGCAGTTTCGCCAGGAAAACCAGGGCTGGGTTCTTCGTTTATTTATTGATGGGCCTGAGGGTATTGCTCTTGATCAATGTACCAAGGTGAGCCGGGAACTGAGTGATTTTCTAGATGTTGAGGATCTGATAGCTCAAGCATATACTCTGGAGGTTTCGTCCCCAGGTCTTGAGCGACCATTGCGCAGTAGTTCGGATTTTAAACGTTTTTCCGGGAAAAAGGCTCGAATTAAACTGCGGGATGTAGTCGCAGAACAGAAGGTGTTTGTCGGACTGATAGGGCGTTCGGATGACGAGGGAGTTGAATTGCTTTTGGAAGACGGGACAAGCAAGCATTTTTTGATGGAGCAGATACGAAAGGCCAGGTTGAGCCTGTAAGTGAGACTCCTGGTTGCGAACACTATATATAGATAAGATAAACTCAAGATAGTCTACTCCTTCTGACGAAGGGGTGAAGGCTGTTTGTATGGGGAATAGCATGTTATCGGATTTAAAACGCATCATCGATCAGATCTGTAGAGACCGTGGTTTTGACAAAAAGCTGCTGATTGAGGCCATTGAAGAGGCCGTACAGTCAGCAGCTAAGAAGAAACTCGGCTCCAGACGGGATATTGAGGTGCGCTACAATGAGGAATTTGGCGAGGTCGAGGTCTTTCAGTTTCGCAGCGTGGTTGAGGAAGTGGAAGATGAACAGACTGAGATTGCGCTTGCAGATGCAAAAATTCTCGACCCTGAAGTGCAACTCGATGATGAACTCGGCGAAAAAATGGAAAATATCGAGGAGCTTGGACGTATCGCTGCCCAGTCCGCAAAACAGGTTATTATCCATAAGATGAAAGATGCCGAGCGGGATGTCATTTACGAGATGTTTAAAGATCGTAAAGGTGAGATCGTCGGTGGCATTGTACAGCGTTTTGAACGTGGGAATATGATTGTTAACCTTGGGCGTACGGATGCCATTCTTCCCAAGGATCAGCAGATTCCCAAGCGTTCTTTTAAACAGGGTGATCGAATAAGGGCTTATCTCCTCGATGTTCGCCAGAACAGCAGGGATTCGCAGATCCTTCTTTCACGCACCTGTGATGATTTTCTAGCCAAACTCTTTGCTATGGAAGTTCCCGAGATTGCCGAAGATATCGTCAAGATCATGGGGGTTAGCCGGGAACCTGGATTCAGGGCTAAGATTGCAGTGAGTTCAACTGAGACCGATGTCGATCCTGTGGGTGCCTGTGTTGGTATGAAAGGCTCTCGGGTACAAAATGTGGTCCAGGAACTTCAGGGGGAGCGAATCGATATTGTTCCCTGGAGTCCAGATCCTGCCAAATATGTGTATAACGCCCTGGCACCGGCCCATGTTTCAATGGTTATGGTTGACGAAGAGGAACATGCTCTTTTTGTTGTTGTACCCAATGATCAGCTCTCTCTGGCCATTGGTCGACAGGGACAAAATGTTCGTCTGGCCTCACGGCTTCTCGGGTGGCGTATTGACGTGAAGAGTGAACAGCGATATGCTAATCTGGAAGATCCTGCCTACCAAATATTACTTACCATTAAAGGGATTGAAGAGGCCTTGGCCGATCAGTTTTTGGCCCGTGGAATTTTTTCCGTTGAAAAACTGGCTGAAGCCTTGATTGAAGATCTGACAGTAATTCGATCCATTGATGATGAAAAAGCAGAGTATTTGATCGAGACCGCAAAAAAAATGGTTGAAGAAGGTCGGGGAACACCAAAGCCTGTGGATGAAACGAAAGAGGCACCGGAAACTGGTGAGAGTGGTGAGACAGAGGCAGTAACTGACGAGACCCTGGAAGTTGAAGAAAAAGTTGAGGGAGAGATAGCCGATTCTGCTTCTGAAGAGGATCAATCTACAGGGAATGAACAAATTGTTCCTGAAGAGGATCAATCTACAGGGAATGAACAAATTGTTCCTGAAGAGGATCAATCTACAGGGAATGAACAAATTGTTCCTGAAGAGGATCAATCTACAGGGAATGAACAAATTGTTCCTGAAGAAGAGCAATCCGAAGGGGATGAGCAAATTGTTCCTGAAGAAGAGCAATCCGAAGGGGATGAGCAAAGCAAGTAAGGATGTACCTGTACGGACCTGTGTTGTTTGTCGTAAACAGTTTGTGAAAAATGAACTGCAGCGATTTGTCTGGGAGTATGAGACAGAGAAAATGACACTGGACAAGACACAGGCGATGCCAGGAAGAGGGGCCTACTGTTGTTTTAACGAGGCGTGTAGACAACGTTTTCTTAATCAAAAACAGCGGTGGAAAAGGGCCTTTCGACTTTTAAAATAGAATTTCAGTAGGTTGTTTTTCAAACAAAATCAGGAATACAATGCTGCAGAGCAGGACAGACAGGAGTGGGGAATGAGCAGGGTGAGGATTTATGAACTGGCTAAAGAGGCTGGTATGGGTAGTAAGGCTTTGGCCGAAAAACTGATTGAGCAGGGATATGACATCAAGGGTCATAGCTCAACGGTTGATGAAGAAACGGCTGCAAAGATCCGTTCCTCAGTGTTGCAGAGTTCCGATTCTAAACTGGTTGAAAAAAGAATTGATGCTGAATCCGGAGGATCTACGGTAATCCGCAGGCGAGCAACCATCATTCGTCGTCCGAAAAAGGCTCCAGAGGAAAAACCTCAAGAGGAAAAAGAGATCTTCGTTGAAGAGGTCGAGGAGCCTATCGAAGAGATGGCGACTGCTTTGAAATCAGTTGTAGAACAGGAAGAAGAGCAAGTTGAGGACCACGCTCCTGTTGAGGAGGAACCGGCAGCAGAGGTGGTGGCTGAAAAAATAGCCGAACCGGAAGAAACAGTTGAGGTGCCGGAGCAGAAGGAAGAAGTGGTTGTGAAACCTCAAAAGGCTTCTGTCTCAGAAAAACCCCTTCGCAAAGGAATCGCCAGGGTCATCGGAACCATTGAGATCCCAGTGGAAGAGCCTAGGAGTAAACCGGTCCGTAAAAAAACCAGTCGCCCTTCTTCCCCAGGCAGACCGACTCAAGCCAGGGTTGACAAGAAGGTGGGGGCAGCACCTGTGGTTGAGCAGCCGGCTCGTGGAAAAAAGAAAGGAAAGCGACCTGTTCAAAAGGAAAGCGAGTCTCAGAAAAAAGCTGGCTGGAATAGTGGGAAGAAGGATCGCAAGAATATGCGGGTAACTCGTTTTGGTGACGATTATGATCGTTATGCAAAGCGGGGGAAAAGGGGTAAAGGAAAGGCGAAAAAGGTTATCCAACCAGCAGCTGAGATGAAGGCTATCAAGAAACGGATTAAGGTTGCCGATACCATCAGTGTGGGGGATCTGGCCCACAGGATGAGAATCAAGGCCAATGAAATTATAAGCAAATTGATGGGACTTGGAGTCATGGCTACACTCAACCAAGCCCTGGATGTAGATACAGCCACCCTGGTTGCTTCTGATTTTGGGTACGAAGTAGAGCAGGGCTTTACTGAAGAAATTGGAGTTCAGCAGCTCATTGAGAAGGAAGAAGGCGGAGATGCCGTATCCAGACCACCTGTCGTCACTGTTATGGGGCATGTTGATCATGGAAAGACTTCCATCCTGGATGCCATTCGTCACACTGATGTGGCTGATGGTGAGGCAGGAGGCATTACTCAGCATATAGGTGCCTATCATGTCAGTTCCAAGGCTGGAGATGTGACCTTTGTTGATACTCCAGGTCATGCTGCCTTTACCGAGATGCGTTCTCGCGGTGCTCAAATAACCGATCTTGTTATTTTGGTCGTGGCGGCTGATGATGGTGTTATGGATCAGACCCGTGAGGCAATTCATCATGCCCAGGCTGCAGAAGTACCTATCCTGGTGGTTGTCAACAAAATTGATAAAGATAATGCGGATCCGGATCGGGTGAAGAGAGAGCTTGCTGAGTTGAATTTGTCCCCTGAGGAATGGGGCGGTGATACGATCTATTGTGAGACCTCTGCCAAGGAAAATATCGGTATTGACAAGCTTATGGAAAATATCGAACTCATGGCTGAGATGCTCGAGCTGAAGGCCGATCCTAATCGAAAGGCAAGCGGTCGTGTGGTTGAAGCCAAGCTTGATAAGGGACGTGGTCCTGTAGCCACTATTCTGGTTCAGGAAGGAACGCTCAAAACAGGCGATCATTTTGTTGTTGGTCAGTTTAGTGGGAAGGTCCGGGCGTTGCTTGATTATAGAGGAAAGCCTGTAATAAGTGCGAAACCGGCTATTCCCGTAGAGGTGCAGGGGTTAACTGGTGTTCCCTCAGCTGGTGACGAATTTGTCGTGGTCACCGACGAGAAGATGGCCAAGAGTGTGTCTCAGGTCCGGGGGCTGAAGGCTCGTGAGAGTGAGCTTGCTTCCAGCACCAAGGTTTCTCTTGATAAACTTTTTGAGAAGTTGAGTGAGGGAGAGGTGCAGGAGCTGCGGGTTGTACTCAGAGCTGATGTGCAAGGTACCCTGGAGGCATTTGGTAACGCAGCAGAAAAACTTTCTACCGATGAGGTGAAGGTACGGGTACTTCATGAAGGGACCGGGACTATTACCGAGTCGGATATCCTCCTCGCTTCTGCTTCCGATGCCGTTATCATTGGTTTTAATGTCCGTCCCACCAGTAAGGTCAAGGACTTGGCAACGAAGGAAAATGTAGATGTGCGTTCCTATGACGTTATTTATCATGCCCTTGATGATATCAGAAAGGCCATGGTTGGTATGCTTGAGCCCACTCTTGAAGAGGAAATAATAGGCAATGCCGAAGTTCGGGACATCTTCCGTGCACCTAAGGTTGGGACCATTGCAGGCTGTTTTGTAACTGACGGTAAGATGCTGCGTAATTCATCAGTCCGTGTCCTCCGTGAGGGGGTTGTTGTCTATACTGGTAAGGTTGGATCGCTCAGGCGTTTTAAAGATGATACTAAAGAGGTTATGTCAGGTTACGAATGCGGTATCACCATCGAAAATTTTAATGATATAAAAATCGATGATACACTGGAAGGTTTCGTCTTGAACGAGGTGGCAGGGATTCTTGGTGCCACTCAGCAGGAAAAGGAAGCCGGAGGCGACCAGTAGCACTATATGTGGGATCCTAAAGAAACTATTGAATCCGTTGGCCTTGGAAAAGTCGAACGGAAACGATCTACGCGGGTGGCTGATGCTATTCGGATGGAACTTTCTGTCCTCTTTCTGCAAAAGGTGCGCGATCAAAAGTTGTGTGATGTCACCGTTACCGGGGTGACAATGACGGATGATCTGAAAAGTGCCAATGTCTTGTATACTGTTCCAGGTAGTGAGAAAAAGCAGAAAAAAGTCGCTGAGGCACTGAAGCGAGCGACAGGTTTTGTAAGAAGCCATCTGGCCCGGGTACTGAATATGCGCTACACTCCTTCACTGCAGTTCATTTATGATATGAAAGCAGAGAAGGTGCAGGAGATGGAAGAACTTTTTCAGGAAATTGCTGCTGAGAGGGGCAAGAATGAAGACGGTTCCTGAGCAGATCCTCAATATTGTAAATGCGGCCAGCCATATTATCCTGGTGACTCATGTGCACCCGGATGGAGATGCTCTGGGCTCTTTACTCGGTCTGGCCGATATTTTGGAGAGTCAGGGGAAAAAGGTCTTTCGCTATCTTGAGGAACCGGTGTCCCATCTCTATGATTTTCTCCCGGACTGTGATCTTGCTGAAACCGATATGACGGCTCTGGAACGATTTGCAGAAGCGGCGGGTGAGGGCAATGTGGCTACTATCTCACTTGATTGCGGTGATTGTGACCGTTTGGGAGAGGCCAAAAAGGACCTGCTTGCGGTTTCTCCTTTTGTTGTTATTGATCATCATCACGGGCATCGTGCTTTTGGTGATCTTCTCTGGCTTGAAAGTGATTGTTCATCTACCGGTGAGATGGTTTATGAATTGGCCCAGGCCATGGGGGCGGAGGTATCAAAAAAAGCAGCCTTTTCTCTCTATGTTGCGATATCTACGGATACAGGGTCTTTTCGCTATGAAAATACCAATGCCAGGACCTTGAGAATAGCAGCAGATCTTGTGGAGTCAGGTGTTCGTCCGGAAGAAGTGGCAGACAAGGTGTATGATAATTATACCCTTGAACGTTTGCGCTTGATGGAAATGGTCCTTGCCACCTTGCAAATTTTTGCAGAAGGACAGATCGGCCTGATTCATGTGAGTGCTGAGATGTTTGAACGTAGCGGGGCAACTTCAGGTGATGTCGAGGGATTTGTGAACTATCCCCGAGCCCTGCGTTCGGTCAGAGTTGCGGTCTTTATTAAAGAGGTGAACAAAGGGATGATCTCTGTCAGTCTGCGGGCAAAAGGAGACTGTGATGTGGCTGCGATTGCTGCTTCCTTTGGCGGAGGAGGACACCGAAATGCTGCCGGGTTTCGCTTTGTAGATAAGAGTATGGAAGATGTGCAGAAGGAGGTCCTTGAGGCCTTGGAGAAGGCCCTGGCCTGAATCAGTACCCACTGGTTGAAATTTCGGGTTGCTTATTGTTATGGATACTGATTTTGAAGCGGGAACTTTTTTGATCGACAAACCGGAAGGTGCGAGTTCTTTTTACATGGTTCGTCAGGTAAGACGGGCTCTGGGTATGAAAAAAGTTGGTCACGCCGGAACGCTGGATCCTTTCGCCACCGGTTTGCTGGTTATTTGCGCAGGACGTCCTGCAACTCGCATGATCAGTGAAATCATGGAAGGGGAAAAAGAATATCTCGCCACTTTGCGTCTTGGGAAAGAAACGACGACTCTGGATCCTGAAGGTGAGATAACAAGTGAGCAATCTGTCGGGCAGTTGTCTCCGGAACAAGTTGAAGCATGTCTGCAGGGGTTTCGTGGTGAGTTGGATCAAGTCCCACCTGTTTATTCTGCCTTGAAGCATAAGGGAAAACCCCTTTATTATTATGCCAGGCAGGGCATTAATATTGTGAAGCCTCCGCGCAGGGTACTTATCCACACCTTGGAGCGAACAGACGGAGATTCGGTGTTGAGTGATACCTCACCTTTTCTTAGTATACGGGTAGTCTGTAGCAAGGGAACGTATATACGAACTTTGGCAGCAGATATTGGCAAGGTTCTCGGCTGTGGCGCCTATTTGACGGCTTTACGTCGCATACGGAGTGGGTGTTTTCATGTTAGAGATGGTGTTACGGGCCAGCAATTGCGCGAGGATGATGCACAAGAAAGATTGATGGAGAAAGTCTTATCTGTGTCCGATATACGTAATCTGTTGCAATAATAGTAAGACATGGTAAGTGTAATAAATGAAGTAGTGTTCTCCCAGGTGATCTGCAACTGAAATCCTGGACCCTTTTTGGTACTCCCCTGTGGGGTGAATATATTTTCACGAAATAATTTTCTGCCGGAAAAGCACACAAACATTTTTAAAGGTATTAAAGTATCCTGCCACCGGATAACTAACAGAAAAAATAACGGTTTTTATATAAGAAACGGAGGTTTGTTTTGGCACAATCAGCAGTTAAAAAAAATGAAATCATCGAGAAATTTAAGCTTCACTCCAATGATACCGGATCGTCTGAAGTACAGATTGCTTTGATTACTGATAGAATTCAGTATCTGACCGATCATTTTAAGACCCATAAAAAAGACCATCACTCTCGTCAGGGACTTTTGAAGTTGGTTGGACAGAGAAGAAGTCTTCTCGACTATCTGAGGAAAAAAGATGTTAATAAGTACCGTGATCTGATTCAGGCACTGGGTATTAGAAAGTAATTCTGGAGCGAAATGTAATATCATTTCTCTTCATTGCACGTCTTTAGAATTCATGGCTAAGCATCAGCGCATAAGGGTGCTGAATGCAAGTTAAAACATCAGGTGTATTGTTGCCATTGTGCAGCGATACGCCTGTTTTGACTTTGAGCAAATCAATTGGCTTTGAATCAGTAACCATGCTGCACAGGGCAGCTGGAGAAACTATGTATAAAAAAGTTGAAGTTGAAATCGGCGGAAAGACAATTTCCGTAGAAACCGGAAAAATCGCCAAACAAGCGGATGGCGCAGTCGTTATGCAGTATGGCGGAACCGTTGTCCTGGTCACTGCTGTGGCCGGCAAGGAAAATAAGCCTGAATTGGGCTTTTTGCCCCTTACCATTGAATATCAAGAGCGAATGGCAGCAGTCGGACGTATTCCCGGTAACTACTTTCGCCGTGAAATTGGACGTCCAAGTGACCAGGAAGTACTCACTTGCCGTATTATTGATCGTCCTTTACGCCCCTTGTTCCCGGATGGATATTTTTCCGAAACTCAAGTTATTGCTACAGTTCTTTCTGCCGACCAGCAGAATGATCCCGATATTCTCGCTTTGAACGGCGCATCATGTGCCCTGAGCATCTCTGAAATACCTTTTAATGGCCCAATAGCCGGAGCTCGTGTTGGTTATATTGACGGAGATTATGTCCTCAATCCCACAAAGGTGGAACTTGAAAATTCCAGGATGGATATTATCGTCGCCTGTACTCGTAATGCAGTGGTCATGGTTGAAGGCAAGGTTGATGCCATGAGTGAAGATGAGGTACTCAACGGTATCTTTTTTGCCCATGAGCTGGTACAGCCAATGATCGATATGCAAAATGATCTGCAGGAATCCAATGGTCAGGAAAAACGCACGGTTGAGATTCCGAAGGTTGATGAGGAACTGCAGGCCAAGGTACAGGAGATCGCTGCCAAGGGTATGGTTGAGGTGATCGCTACTGCTGATAAAATGGCACGTGGACGTTGTTATGACGCGTTAAAAAAATCAGTTGTTGCAGAACTCGATCCCGAAGGTGAACGCTCCAAGGAGATTGGTAATCTGCTCTCGGGCTACAAGAAAAAGACCATGCGTGCCAAGATCGTTGAGGAGAAAACTCGTCTTGACGGTCGTTCCTTTGATCAGGTTCGCCCCATCGCCTGTGAGGTGACCTATCTGCCCCGTACCCATGGCTCTGCTCTTTTTACTCGCGGTGAGACTCAGTCCTTGGTTACGGCCACACTGGGCAGCGAGCGCGATCAGCAGCGGCTTGAAACCTTGCAGGGCGAGGAGCATAAACGTTTTATGCTTCATTACAATTTCCCCCCATACTGTGTAGGTGAGGCGCGTTTTCTGCGTGGCCCTTCCAGGCGGGATGTTGGACATGGTACCCTTGCCATGCGTGGACTCTCTGCAGTGCTTCCCAACGCTGAAGATTTCCCCTATTCCATTCGGGTGGTTTCTGATATCACCGAGTCAAATGGTTCCTCTTCCATGGCAACGGTCTGTGGAGGGAGTATGGCGATGATGGACGCCGGAGTGCCTATCAAGGAACCGGTTTCAGGAATTGCCATGGGACTGATCAAGGATGGTGAAAATATTGTCATTCTTTCCGATATTCTTGGTGATGAAGATCATCTTGGCGACATGGATTTTAAGGTTGTCGGTACCAAGGCAGGAATTACTGCTCTGCAGATGGATATCAAGATCGATGGTGTTGATCGAGATATCATGGGACAGGCACTGGCCCAGGCCAAGGATGGACGTATCCATATCCTTGGTGAGATGGCCAAGGGGATCACAGCATCACGAGATGATGTTGCTGAGCACGCTCCCAAGTATTTCAGTCACAAGATCAGTCAAGATAAAATTCGTGATATCATTGGCCCGGGTGGCAAGATCATCAAGGAGCTGGCTGCCACATACGATGCCAGTATTGATGTGGATGATTCCGGTCTGGTGAAGATGTTCACCAAGGATGGCACTAAGGCTGCAGCTCTTCTTAAGAAAGTTCAGGAGATTACAGCCGAGGCTGAAGTTGGTAAGGTATATAAGGGTATTGTCAAAACCATCAAAGATTTTGGTGCCTTTGTTGAGATTCTGCCTGGCACCGATGGTCTTGTTCATATCTCTGAACTCGATAATAAGCGAGTCGAAAAGGTGACCGATGTGGTCAAAGAAGGAGATGAACTTGAGGTCAAGGTCCTGGAGGTTGATTCTCGAGGCCGCATTCGCCTCAGTCGCAAGGCTTTGCTCTAACGTGTTGCCAGCAACTTGACGCGTGTATGAAAAATGGCTGCTCCAGTAACGGAGCAGCCATTTTTTTTGCAACAGAACAAGGGAAAAAACTGATGGAACAAAAAAAAGTAGAGATTAGTTGGATACATCCGGAAAAAAGCAGTGATCTCTCTTTGCCGCACTATCAAACGAAACTCGCGGCAGGTATGGATGTGAGAGCTGCGTTGGAGGAATCTTTTACCCTGGAGCCGGGAACAATTCATCTCTTCCCCACCGGATTTCGAGTGGCATTACCTCCTGGGTATGAGCTGCAGGTAAGACCGAGAAGTGGTCTGGCTTTAAAGAATGGGATTACCGTCATCAACAGTCCAGGGACTATTGATGCCGATTATCGCGGGGAAGTATGTGTTGGTTTGATCAATCTTGGCAAAGTTCCTTATACTATTCAGCGTGGTGATCGTATAGCTCAGTTGGTCTTGGCTCCTGTGGTGCAGGCATGTCTGGAGATTGTCATTGAACTCGATGAAACTGAGCGTGGGGCCGGTGGTTTTGGCCACACGGGGATTTGACATCATGCGCTTTGCAGTGCTGGGTTCCGGAAGTAAGGGAAATGCCCTTTATATAGAGGCCGGGAAGACGGCAATTCTGATTGATGCTGGATTTTCAGGAAAGGAGATAGCCAGGAGACTTTCTCTGGTCGGAAGGGATATGGCTGCTCTGGATGGGCTTTTTATTACCCATGAACATGGTGATCATATCCAAGGCGCCGGTGTGATTTCCAGGCGCTGTCGCCTTCCAGTTTATGCCAATGAAGGAACATTTATGGGTGCTGAAAAAAAGATGGGAGAGCTGTACAGGCGGGTTGAATTTGAAACCGGGAGCCTTTTTGAAATACAGGATTTGGAAGTTCGTTCTTTCAGGATTTCTCATGATACCCTTGATCCTGTAGGGTATCTTATCAGTGACGGCAGGGTTAGCCTGGCATGCTGCACCGACACGGGGAAGGTCTCTCACCTCATCAGCAGGAGACTTAGCGGCTGTAATGCCCTTGTCTTGGAATTCAATCATGACCCGATGATGTTGAAAACAGGTCCCTATCCACTGTTTCTCCAGCAACGAGTCCGCTCAAGCCAAGGGCACCTGGCCAATGAAGATGCTGCTTCTTTTCTACAGACTCTTGCTCATGATAAGCTGCAGCATGTTGTTCTTGCCCACCTCAGCGAAACGAATAATAGACCGGATCTTGCAATGAAGAGTG
>JAQYVF010000203.1 GCA_030145625.1 Desulfocapsa sp.
ATGGTCAGACATGGCCTGGCAGAGTACTCCGTGCTGCGCAGCATGTTGACAGTACGAGCCGGCAGCGTACTCTGATTGTTGCGGTAGATTCTCCGCTGGACCAGGTGCCGCCGCTTTTGCCTGGCACTTTTGTAGAAGTTGGGGTGAACGGTAGTGATATTGAAAATGTCTGGAAACTGCCAAACTCTGCTCTGAGTCAGCGTGGAGAAATCTGGTATGTAACAGAAAACAATATCCTGGCCAGGTTTTCAACAGAGCCTATTTTCAGCAACGAAAGTTCAATCTATATCAACGTTCCGGAAGAGTTTGCTCAAACTTCAGTGAAGATAGTGGTTCATCCTCTCAGCAGTTACCTGCCAGGCATGAAAGTTCAGCCGGTTGTGGAGAATACCAATGCATAATAAAACTACTACAAAAGGGATTATTCCCTGGTTTGTATCCAACCCGGTAGCTGCCAATCTTTTGTTGATGCTGGTAATCGTGCTTGGAGCCTGGCAGTTGACAACCTTACGTAAAGAGGCGTTTCCAAGTATGGATCCTCACTCGATAAACGTATCGGTATCGTATAGCAGTGGTTCTGCACAGCAGGCTGAGGAAGGGCTGGCAATAAAAATTGAGGACCAGCTCGAAGATGTCAGTGGGATTGACTCGGTTACCAGTCAGTCAACCAGTAGCGGGGTTTCAGTCTCTATCGAAAAACAGGACGATTATGATCTCGACCAGTTATTCGAAGATGTGACGACCAAGATTGACGCCATTTCCACATTTCCTGCCGATGCTAAAAATCCAATAATTGAGAAAGCAGAGCGTGAAGAGCACTCTCTCTGGCTGCAACTCTATGGCAAGGCAGACAGGCACACCCTGCAACAACTTGCAGATGACTTGAAAACTGATCTGCTGGCAGAAGATGCCATCAGCAGGGTGAGCATTTCCGGTCGCAAAGATCCAATGATGGTTGTTGAAATCCAAGAGGCGAAGTTACGGGCATATGGCTTATCTCTTTCTGATGTGGAAGATGCCATTAACCATGGGTCTTCGAGTACGGCAACAGCAGTAATGCGAAATGAACAGCTCAATTTACAGCTTAAATCTTCTGAGCAGGCATACCAGAAAGAAGACTTTGCTGCCATTCCGCTCCTTACCACAAGCGATGGTCATAGACTCCTGCTAGGAGAGGTGGCAACGATCAATGACACCTTTGATGACGAAACCGCGGTATTGTCACGCTATAACGGTCAAGAGACTATCTCCCTACAGGTTATCACTACAGGCATGGATGATATTTCTGATTCTGCAACGAGCGCCCGTAAGGTTGCTGAGCAGTGGCAGGCCGGTTCTAAACTTGTAGAAGGAGTGGAGCTTGCCACCTGGTATGATCGCTCTACCTCTATTAATCAGCGCTTGCAACTACTGATCAAAAATGCCTTAACCGGTATTGCTCTTGTCTTTATCCTGCTGGCAGTGTTTTTAAACCTGACTGTTGCCTTCTGGGTTGCAATGGGATTGCCCTTTATCTTCTTTGGTACCCTCTATTGTATGGGGACCAGCTTCATCGGCCTTACACTGAATGAATTCACAACTTTTGGCTTTATAATGGCTCTGGGTATTGTTGTGGATGATGCCGTGGTGGTCGGTGAAAGTGTCTATACGCAGCGTGCAAAATATGGTGACACTATCGAAAACACCATCAAGGGGACACTACGGGTTGCGCTTCCCACTATCTTTGGTGTTTTTACAACGGTGGCGGCATTTTTTGCTCTATCGCAAGTCAGCGGACGTTTGGGTGAACTCTATTCACAGTTTGCAGTAGTTGTGACCATTTGCCTGATTCTCTCCGTTATAGAGTCAAAGCTTATCTTACCAGCTCATCTGGCACATCTTAATACCAAATCACAAAATTCAAACAACCCGGTGCTGCGCTTCTGGCAGATGATTCAACATGGTGCTGACCGTGCTTTTACGATTTTTACTGAACGCTGTTACAGGCCAGTTATTGAATATGCTCTTCACTATCGCTATCCTGTCATAATCGTGTTTATCGCACTTTTTGTCCTTGTTGTCTCCATGCCATTTGCAGGAGTGTTGCGGGTGAGTTTCTTTCCTGATATTCCAGGAGACACTGTGACGGCATCGCTTACAATGCAAAACGATACCAGTTTTGGCCAGACCCATGATGCTCTTGGGCTTCTGGAGCAACGGGCTTACCAGGCAGATCAGGAACTGAGTGGTGAGTCTCGGGCAGCCTATATTACAAGTTTACAGGTATTGACTAAGGCCGATCAATCCGGCACAATAACACTTAAACTAAGCAGTGATGCACCCTACGATATCAATTCGTTCACCCGTCACTGGCAAAAGTTGGCGGGATTGCCTGAAGGTACCCGATCTCTCAGTGTCCAGAATACCCGTCGAATGGTTGATGCGTTGCGAATCGAGCTTCGGGCGACAGACGATAACATTTTGACAGCCTCTGGAGAAAAGCTCAAAGAAGAACTGCAGAAAATACCGTCTTTAAGCGGCATCAAAGATAATCTGCAACCGGGCCAACCGCAGTTGCAGCTAAAGCTGACAGAGCAGGGACGGGCGCTGGGCATGACAACAGAGATGCTTTCTGAACAGATTTATCAGGGGTTTAGTGGCCAGGTTGTGCAGCGTTATCAACGTAATAGTGATGAAATAGAAGTGAAGGTTCGTTACCCTGCAGAGGAGCGTCAGAATAGTGCTGACCTGCTAAAATCATCGGTGCGAACGAGTGACGGCACGGTATTGCCTTTATCCAGTGTGGCCACAGTAACCTACGGCTATACTCGAGACACAATAACCCGTATAGATGGAAAACGAGCTGTGTACATTTCAGCTGATGTCGACAAGGATGCCGTTTCCGCAACCGAACTTGTCAACACGCTGAAGACTACGGTGGCGGCTGAACTTCAGGCTAACTATCCTGGTCTCTCCATTCACTTTGCCGGTGAAGCAGAGCAACAGGCGGAAACACAAAACTCTATGGTCCAGGTGTTTTTCATTGCGATGCTGATGATATATATATTGCTGGCAATCCCTTTGAAATCATATGTGCAGCCTCTGCTGATTATGACCGCAATACCTTTTGGCATAGTCGGGGCAATTCTCGGTCACTGGATAAATGACCTCTCATTGGGTATACTCTCGCTCAATGGTATAATTGCACTGAGCGGAGTTGTGGTAAACGACAGCCTATTACTGGTGTCGAGATTCAATACTCTTAGGGCTGAAGGTCTTGACTTACATGCTGCAATCAGCGGTGCCTGCCGTAATCGACTTCGTGCTGTGCTGCTCACCTCGTTTACCACCTTTGCTGGACTTATGCCTCTGCTTGGTGAAACGTCGCGGCAGGCCCAGTTTCTTATTCCGGCGGCTGTGTCTCTTGCTTACGGCATTATGTTTGCAACGTTGATTACGTTGGTATTGATACCTTCGCTGCTGATGATCCAGGCAGATGCAGTAAGGGGTTTGGTCGCAATTAAGCGGTGGTATTTTCCTGAAAAAGGTCAAAAACAGTTATGTTAAACGTACTCCTTGTGGAAGACGATCTTGATCTGGCGGATACTGTCGTCGAGTATCTTGAACTTGAAGGAATACGTTG
>JAQYVF010000047.1 GCA_030145625.1 Desulfocapsa sp.
GAGGGCTTCATTGTCACCCGGGCTTCACACAAAGCCGTTACCAGCTATGCGTGCCGGGATAGAAAACTGCCGACGAAACGGCAGGCTGACTCATAGGTCAGCAATAAAAGAGGCGACTTTCAGGTCGCACCCGGTGTATTTTTTGGTTAGAGTGTAGTTCTTGCCACTGAAAAGGTGCTTTTAAGCACCAGAATGGGCAATTTGTAAAGGAAAAATTCTATAAAACCAATATGTTGACATGGTCCTACCCTGTTGTTTGATCGGGCCTATCTTGAACCATGTTTTTCTTTGTTTAGATTGTCTAAAAAAAATCATCATTACCTGGTTGACTTCATAAGAAATTTCTGTGATTTGCCATGGCTTTGTTTCAGTAGTTACTTTGAGTCTTGCATAAATTAAGTGCGCAACCTCTTTACCTGCTCGTTGTTTTGCTTTTTTGAGTATTGCAGAAAGCTTTGGACCAAGCTTAATCCATTTTGATTCAGAGCCAAAGTAATCTTGTGCAAGTACATCATCTTTTTGTGGGCTTTCATTATATAGAAAATCCATTAATCCTCGCACATGAATAACAAAGGATTCCAATAGAGCACTCGTGATCCATCCCTCTTTTGATATCCCAGATGCTATAGCTTAGGATACTGAACTCAACATCCAAAATTCATAATGCAAATGATTAGAGGCTTCTTGCAACTCAAGGTTTGATCGATTTTGTCTAGGCATTTATAACCCTACTACTCTATTCCAGCTTGCTATATACATTCTTTGAAATTTACATGTACCTCGTTGATTATTGTTGAGCAAACTTGGATAAAAATATAGTTCCTGTCACTCCCCAAATAGTGGCGAAAAGAAGTGTCCATATGGGCGTGCCTATGCCAAATCCGAGACCAAAGTAGCCGACATCCATCCGCATGGGAAAAATAATTAAGGCGCTAGATAGCCAGGGAAGAATGCTGAGCGCGGCACCTTTCTTTATGGGATTGTGTTTATAAACAGGGATCAAAAATATAATCCCCCATAGCCCACTGGCAAAAACTCGGCGAAATACCCACTCGAAGGTGAGTTCTGGTGCCATACTAAAGCCCAATGCAGGCGTAACCCCCGCTGCACCCAAAGACCAAACCACAATGCTGTTGGTCAGTCCGCCAAGTGCTCCGGCGATGAAAAGATATAGCATTAATTTTGGTTTATTCATTTTTATATAGACTCTTATTTTGAGGTAGACTAAAGGGCTCTGAGGCTCAACTCCGTACAAGGATAATAGAGGTGTCTGGACGATTGGCTACGGATTCGCACTGACAGGCGGTATCACCAAAGAGGAGGCCTCAGTGCTCCTGGAGATGCGGCTCAGGAGAATTCAGTACCGGATGCCGATGGTAGTACCATACTGGTACGATTTGTCACCGAAACAACAAGAGGTATTGATCAGTATGGCTTATAATCTCGGTATCCGTGGGAAGCTTGGGTTTGATGACATGCACACTGCAGCATCTCACAAGGATTACGAAACAGCTGCCTGCCAATGCTCGATTCCCTATGGGCAGTACAAGTTGGTGATGAGCCAGGCCAACGGGCATACGAGTTGGCTGTTTTGATGCAGAATGGATAGAAAATGTATGAACTAAAAAAAACCACCAGGCCTGAAACGGCCTTAACAGCTGCGGCCTCTGCAATGACAACTTGCCAGGATTTCTCACTGAGGATTCAGGGAGCAGAATAATCATTGAGAAAAATCTGTCGGAAAACCACGAAGCCATCCAAGACTGTCCAGCATGAGCCATGATGTTTATCGAAATAAAAAAAGGGTCAACATCGTGAAGATGCGACCCTTTTTGACAACCTACAAAGATGTTGCTAAATGTTGCTAAAAGCTCATTTTTGCAATATCAGTAAGCTGTTGATATCTGGTCGGAACGAGAGGATTCGAACCTCCGACCACTTGACCCCCAGTCAAGTGCGCTACCAGGCTGCGCTACGTTCCGAAATGTGTTTCTCTATTACCACGGTGATGCTGTGGTGTCAACAAATGGTCGATAGGAAAATGGACTTTGTTATTCCTTTTTTTCAAGGAGGAGCTTCATTTCCAGGAGTTCCTTCTTGATTCTATCGAGACAGCCGGGGGCAGTTGGGGCTTCTGCCCTCGGTGTCGTTTGTTCGTTGCCGGTCAGGAATCTTTTGGCTCCTGAAATGGTGTAGCCTTTTTCGTGGAGTAATTCTTTTATCAACAGGATTGTTTCAATGTCTTCCCGTCGGTACAATCGTTGCTTGGAGTTGGCACGTTTAGGGCGAATTTCTTTAAATTCGCTCTCCCAGTATCTGAGCACATGAGGGGCTACCTCGGCTAGTTTACTGACCTCACCGATTTTAAAATAGAGCTTGTCTGGTATTTTTGCTCTCATTTCGGTGGATGTTGCCTCCTTGTGATTCTACGTTAACCGTTGATTTGATCTCGCATTTTTTTACTTGGACGAAAGCTGATCATCTGTCGGGATTTAATGGTTATGCTTTCTCCGGTACGTGGGTTGCGGCCACGACGGGGTTGTTTGTCCCGGACATTAAATGTGCCGAAGTGGACAAATTTTATTGATTCGCCACTGAGCAGTTTATCTTTCATCCTGTCCAGAAATGTGTCAACAAGCTCGGAGCAGCTGCTTTGTGAATAGCCAAGTTGCGAGGTAAGCGCCTCGGCCAGTTCCTTACGGGTAAGATTTCCTTTGTTCATCTTTTAACCTTTTCTCTAACTTATATTATGTACATACTTGATTTTTATAATAGCGCGGGTAACTGCTGGTTAAGTTATCCTTCTCTCAGACTTCCATTGAATTGAGAAGTCAGTTTTTGAATGATTTTTGTATGAGATTTATTGACATTTTTTTCCGTAAGAGTTTTCGTCGGCGAACGATAGGTCAAGGAGATAGCAACACTCTTTGTACCTTTTTCAAGAGACTTACCCTGGTATACATCGAATATTTCACAATGCTCAATAAATTTTTCTTTGCTGGAGCGTACTGTTTCTAAGAGATCTCCGGCTTTAACCTCAACAGGAACCAGCAGTGCAATATCACGCTTTACTGCAGGGAAAACCGGCAGTGAACTGAAGTTTTTCGGAATTGCCTGCAGGGAGCAGAGGAGTTCAAAATCGAGATCGAAGAAAAAGAGTTCCTGTTTGATGCCGAAGAGTTTTGCAACTTCAGGCTGTAATCTGGCAAGTTGTCCAAGGGCACCTTTCTTCGAATCAAGGAGAAGGCATTGCGCTGCATCACTATAGGGCTCTACCTCTTCCTCTTCAGGAATACGGAATTCAACGAGATCAGTGGCGCTGCAGCCTTGCAGACGCAGATTCTCCAGGAGTTCTTCAAGCCCTCCTTTTGCATCAAGGATATCGACATTTTCATCGCTGAAATAGAGGGAAGAGGCGTCACCATCTCTTCTTCCGCTGAGGATACCGGTCAAGCGTTCCTTTTCGATGGGTTGCTCATTTTCTCCCTGGGGAGAAAAGACTTTTCCTAACTCAAAAAGCTTCACATTATTCTTCTGAAAGTTAATGTTGCGTTTTACGTTTTCCAGAAGGGCAGGCAGGAGCATGGTACGCATAACAGATTGCTCTTCACTCAGCGGGTTGAGGAGGGCTACCTGTTTTCGTCGCAGGTCATTCTCAGCAAGCTGCATAAGTGAGAGATGTTTTTCAGTGACAAAGCTATAATTGATGGCCTCAAAGAAGCCGATACTTGTGAGAAGGTCAGCAGTCTGGGAACGAAGGCGCCTTTGCGGATCCTGTTCCGGGTAACTGAGGCTGACAGTGGGAAGGCTGGTGGGAATGTTATCATAGCCAATCAGCCTGGCCACTTCTTCCACCAGATCCACTTCACGTTCGATGTCGATACGAAAGGAGGGTGGGTTAACCCACAGGGTGTCTTTATCTTTTTCTACGCAGCGTATACCAATGGATTGGAGGAGATCTGCAATTTTATCGTAATCGAGATCGATACCCAGAAGAGCTGACGTTCGAGAAATACGGAGGGTCTGAGAATTCAGGGGCCGTATACCACCATAGCGGTCAACACCACCTGGAACAACAGTGCCTCCTGCTACTTCTGAGAGTAGCGAGGCAGCGCGTTCCATGGCTGTGATGCAGCCGTCAGGGTCAACACCTCGTTCAAAACGGTACGAGGCCTCGGAGGGGAGGTTGAGTCTGCGGGCAGTACGGCGGATGGAAATGGCATTAAAACAGGCACTTTCCAAGAGTATGTTAGTTGTGGTTTCAGTGACTTCTGAATTGAGCCCACCCATAACTCCGGCTACGGCAACGGGTTGCGCAGCATCGCAGATCATCAGCATGTCCTGCTCAAGGGTACGCTCTACACCGTCCAGGGTGGTAAATGTCTTTTCACTGGATTTGGGGAAGCGTACAAGGATCTGTCTTCCTGCAAGGGTATCATAGTCAAAGGCGTGCAGGGGCTGACCATATTCCATCATAACCAGATTGGTGATGTCGACAACATTATTGATGGGACGAAGGCCAATGGAAAGGAGGCGTTTGCGAATCCACCAGGGAGAGGGGGCGACGGTCACTCCTTTGATGAGACGCGCGGCATAACGACCACATTGTTCGGAATCTTCTATGTCAACGGTGAATTCGCAGGTGTCAGGTTCAAGGACTGCTTTACTCACGGGAGGGGTGAGCGGGGTTCTGGTAATACCTGCAACCTCTCTGGCCACACCAATAACAGAGGCACAGTCGGGACGGTTGGGGGTCAGGTCAACCTCGATCTGAAGATCATCAAGGCCAAGGGCGCTGCGCAGGGGCAGACCATGGGCGAGATCATCGGGGAGTTCCATGATACCGGTGTGTGAGTCACTCAGTCCCAGTTCTCGTTCTGAACAGAGCATACCGTTAGATTTTACCCCCCTGACCTTGGATGGTTTGATTTTCATACCATCAGGCATGATAGTTCCAGGTAGGGCAATGGCTGTGACAAGATCTTTACGGACGTTTGGGGCACCGCAGACTATGGAGAGTATCTCTTCTCCAACTGCTACCTCACAGAGGTGCAGACTATCGGCATTTGGATGCGGTTCTACTGAAAGGACTTTTGCGGTCTTCAGTGGCTTGAGTTCCGGAAAAACTTCGGTGACACCTTCCACCTCGAGACCAAGCATGGTCAGGTGTTCGGCCAGGGCCTCCGGGCTAAGATCTCCGGTATCGACATATTCTTTTAACCAGCTCAGGGTAAACTTCATGCTTTAATCTCTATC
This sequence comes from Desulfocapsa sp., assembly GCA_030145625.1. GTDB lineage: Bacteria > Desulfobacterota > Desulfobulbia > Desulfobulbales > Desulfocapsaceae > Desulfocapsa. The sequence goes on from JAQYVF010000047.1 coordinate 5,257, forward strand.
TCTTGGGGAACAGGGGGACCGGGTTGATCTAAAATTGAGAGAGAAAACGGAGATCGTTTTCGTAGTAAAGACGAATGTCGTCTATACCGTATTTGAGCATAGCGATACGCTCAATACCAAGCCCAAAGGCAAATCCGCTGTATATCTCCGGATCGTAGCCAACCATTTTGAATACTTCCGGGTCTATCATTCCGGCACCAAGGATTTCAAGCCATCCTGTACGCTTACACACCCGACAACCGGAACCACCGCAGATGACACAGGCGATATCCACTTCTGCACTGGGTTCGGTAAAGGGGAAGAAACTCGGACGAAAACGAAGATCCAGATCCTTTTCAAACATCTTTTGGGTAAAAGTGGTGAGTATACCCTTGAGATCGGCAAAAGAGACTTGGCGATCCACAAGAAAACCTTCTACCTGATGAAACATGGGGGTGTGGGTAATGTCGGAATCGCAGCGATATACCTTGCCGGGTGCAATGACTCTGAGTGGCGGTTGCTGGGTTTCCATAATCCTCGCCTGCATGGGTGAGGTATGGGTTCGCAGGAGTATAGAGTCACTGACATAAAAGGTGTCGTGCATATCCCTGGCCGGATGATGGGCGGGAATATTAAGGGCTTCAAAGTTGTAGTGATCGTGCTCTACATCAGGCCCTTCAGCAACAGAAAATCCGAGGCTTTCAAAGATGGAGCAGACTTCATTCATGATCTGTGTTACGGGGTGCAGTTTTCCGCTTTGCGGTCTGCGACCAGGGAGAGTCAGATCAATTGCCCCGCTTTTTTGGGTGGCTCTACTGCTGCCTCCGGCGAGAGTCTGCTGTTTTTCAGTATAGAGGGCTTCGACTTCTTTTTTGGCCTTGTTGGCCATCTGACCAAGTCGAGGTTTGTCCTCTACTGGAACCTTTCCCAGCCCTTTCATGAGTGAGCTGAATTGTCCTTTTCGGCCAAGAAAACGGATGCGGAATTCCTCCAGCTGCTCTCCATTTTCTATGGCCGCCAACTGCTCTTTGGCTAGGCCTTGTAGACTGAGTATTTCTTGCTCCATGACTTTCTAGATTCTTACTCGGATATGCTAAGAAATCGACTCTTAGGCTAATAATAAATTGAAATTGTATACTTTTTTTATCACCTGTGAAGGATCTTTTACCCTCAAGGGGTATGGAAAGTATCCTTCAGGGGATTGTCTTATAGGCCACCTTGCAAAATTGCCTTTCCGCCCAAACTCTTCGTTATGAGATAAATTTTATCATCGGAATATCAAGTATATGCACCACAAGGGTATTTCTTGCAGGGCACCTGCGGTAAAATTTTTCTCATGCCTCGATTATGAACGAAAATTCTAATTTTTCAAGGTCCCCTATAGGTGAATGCTCACTTTTTGTGACAAAAAATAGAGACAATTCTTATGGCTACAAGCTACTTACATCACTCTAGAGGCTACTGGAAAAAGTCCTTAGGTTCAGGTGAGGTCCTCATTAAAACAATATGCCGGTTCCATTCAAGATGGAATCGGCATGAAGAAACTAACCAAGGGCTGATCGCAGACAGAGAAAGACTCTTTTCAAGGGAGGATCACGCCGTCCCTGTTTCTTTCATGTATTGTCGGCGAACAAACAAAGTAGCGACTTGTCGGAACGTGTTGACCTTATGCGTTAGCCTCTTTGGCAAGTTTGACAACTTCGGTAAAAGCCGGAGCATCAAGGATAGCCATGTTGGACAGAACTTTACGATCAAGGTCGATGCCGGATTTTTTCAGTCCACTCATCAGTCTGGAATAGTTGATGTCGTTCATCTTGGCACCAGCACTGATGCGGGTGATCCAAAGACGACGAAAATCGCGTTTTTTGGTGCGACGGTCACGATAAGCGTATGCCAGAGCTTTGTCAACGGCCTCAGTGGCCGAACGGTAAAGGCGGGATTTACCACCCCAGTAACCTTTGGCAAGTTTCAGTACTTTGTTTCTTCTTCGACGGGCTTTAAAGCCCCTTGTCACGCGTGGCATTATTATGCTCCTTTTATTTCAAGAGGACTGTGTCCTCATGTATACTCAAGATAGTGGGGATACCCCCAATGTTCTATGCTGATTACAGGTACGGAAGAATCTTACGAATTACTCTACTGTTGGAGCAATCTACCAGTCCTGATTTCCGCAGATTACGTTTTCTTTTTGTGGATTTCTTGGTCAGAATATGACTGGTAAAGGCTTTGGAACGTTTAATTTTTCCTGAACCGGTCTTTTTGAAACGCTTTGCTGCGCCTCTTTTTGTCTTCATCTTGGGCATGGTATATACTCCTTTAACTGCCTATCTGTGCTGAGGAATGCTTTGGAAAATTCCTCATAGTTGCTTAAGTAATGATTTACAGTATGTTTTTAGTTATTGTCAGGTTTTCGGACCGACAAACATGACCAACTGACGTCCTTCCATCTTTGGTGGATTAAGGATAACTGCGTCTTCCTCAAGGGCGGCACTGATCTTTTTCATTGCTTCCAGGCCAACTGTCTGACTGTAGACGATTTCACGTCCACGGAAGCGCATGGTGAGCTTCACTTTGTGGTTTTGGGCCAGGAATTTTTTAATATTCTTTATCTTAAAGTTGAGATCATGTGAATCTGTTTTGGGGCGGAATTTTATTTCCTTTGTCTCAACTGTGGTCTGTTTCTTTTTGGCATCCTGTTGTTTCTTGGCCTGTTCATATCTGAACCGGTCGTAATTCATGATTTTACATACAGGCGGCTCTGCATTTGGTGAAATTTCTACCAGATCCAGTCCCTCATTGTCGGCAAGTTCCTGGCCTTCTACTGAGCTGACTACTCCGAGCTGACTGCCATCGCTTCCAATGAGTCGTATTTGCGCATGACGAATCATGTCATTGGTCTTAACTTTAACCTCACGCTGAACCGGGGCTCTTTTTCCTCGACGTTTAATGTTTCTACCTCCCTGTAACTCGGAATCTCTTGTAGGATATGGCGGTGGCTGTCATATACCGCGTCCCTCTATACACTCTTCTGAAACTTTTTTGGCAAATGCATCAATACTCATGCCCGTAATATTCTTTCCATCACGTAGCCGAAGGGTAACCGTTTGCTCTTCTTTTTCTTTGTCACCGATGATAAGCATGTATGGAATTTTGGACATCTGCGCTTCTCTAATCTTATAGTTCAATTTCTCGTTGCGCAAATCTTTTTCGACACGGACACCAGCTTTACGGAGACGGTCATAGACCTCCTCGCAGTATTCAGCCTGGGCGTCTGTAATGTTGAGAATTCTGGCTTGAAACGGGGCAAACCAAAGCGGGAAAACACCGCCGTAATGTTCGATTAATATACCAATAAAACGCTCAAGCGATCCCATAAGTGCGCGATGGATCATGATGGGCTGGTGTTCCTGATTGTCCTTACCGGTATAACTGACCTTAAAGCGTTCAGGAAGATTGAAGTCGACCTGAATGGTTGAACATTGCCAGGATCGACCAAGAAGATCTTTGATCTTGATATCGATTTTTGGTCCGTAAAAAACGCCTTCTCCGGGATCGAGCGAGTAGTCCAGTCCTTTTTTTTCTAAGGCCGTTTTCAGGGCTTCGGTGGATTGGTCCCAGTTTTCGTCAGTACCGACATATTTTTCCGGCCTGGTAGAGAGATAAATATCATATTGATCAAAACCAAAGGTCTTGAGGATGTGAAGATTGAGATCAAGGATGTTGAAAATCTCATCTTCGAGCTGCTCAGGCATGCAGAATATGTGGGCATCGTCCTGGGTGAATCCTCGCACCCGAAAGAGTCCGTGAAGAGCACCTGCTCGTTCGTAACGGTAGACCGTACCCAGCTCACACCAGCGAATGGGGAATTCCCGGTAGCTTCTTTTGCGACTGTTATAGATACCGATATGAAAAGGACAGTTCATCGGCTTGAGCTGATACTGTACTTCGTCGATATCCATTGCCGCATACATATTCTCGGAATAGAAATCGAGATGTCCTGAAGTTTTCCACAGGTCCTGGCGAGCAATGTGCGGGGTGTAGAGCAGTTCGTAATCATGACGATAGTGCTCGTCTTTCCAGTAATCTTCGATGAGTCTACGGAGCTGTGCTCCTTTAGGCTGCCACAGGATCAGGCCGGGTCCTATCTCATCCTGCATGGTGAAGAGTTCAAGCTCTTTGCCAAGTTTGCGATGGTCCCTTTTTTTTGCCTCTTCCAGGGCGTTGAGATATTTCTTCAGCGCTTTTTTGTCAAAAAATGCTGTTCCGTAGATACGCTGGAGCATATCGTTTTTTTCGTCACCCCTCCAGTAGGCACCGGCGACTCGCAGGAGCTTGAAGGCCTTGATCCAGGAGGTGTCGGGAAGATGGGGGCCGCGGCAGAGATCGGTGAACTCACCCTGCTGGTAGATGGAGACCGTATCCACCTGAAGATCCTGAATCAGTTCGACTTTATATTTTTCCCCTTCTTCCTTATAGCGTTTTATGGCCTCGTCACTTGTGACTTCGGAGCGGGTAAAGGGTTCGGCCTCTGCGATAATTTCAGCCATCTTGGCTTCGATTTGGTCAAAATCATCGGGTGTAAACGGCTCACTTCTGTCGAAGTCATAATAAAATCCGTCTTCGATGGAAGGACCGATTGCCACTTTCACATCGGAACCAAAGAGTTTGCGTACTGCCTCGGCCATGACATGGGCCGTGGAATGGCGCAGGATTTCAAGGCCTTCCGGAGTGTCAATCTGTATGGGAGTTAGAGTTGCATCACTGCTGAGCGGGGTAGAGAGATCCACTGGGCTGCCGTCAAGTTGTGCTGCCACGGTTCTCTTCCGCTGTTTGTTTGACAACAGTTCGGCCAAGGCTTCTCTGATGGTTGTCTCTACCGGCATGGAAGCGGTTTTGCCGTCATCTAATGTGATCTGAATATCGGTCATCTGCAGTGTCTATAATATAGTGTTCGTCCAGGAATGCAGGTTTTGTCGGAGATCGAACAAAAAATCATTTCCGGATGGGTACTAGAAAAGCAAAGGCTAAAGGAAATACGAGGGGCAGTGCTCTCCGTATGAACTTTAGCCTGTTACTTCTGGTAGGCGCGGGCGGTTTCGAACCGCCGACTTCTACCATGTCAAGGTAGCGCTCTCCCACTGAGCTACGCGCCTGTGTTCTATCTTCCTGCTTCTAAGTAGTCAGGACAAAATAAGCAGGGAATATTCTTTTTTTATAACTCCTTTTCCGAAAGTGCTAAGAAAAGATAAGCATAAACAGTCTCAATTACCAATATCTGTAAATTCTGTCAAGAAAAAATAAACCTGGTAGAGAGCGAATGCTGAGGCTGTTTCATACTGTTTTTGATCTGCTTTCAATGGCTTTGGCAAGGGTATGTTTGTCGGCATATTTGATATCCATGCCCATGGGAATGCCACAGGCAAGACGGGTGACAAGAACAGGCTTGTTTTGCAGCCTGTCGATGAGGTAGTTGGCCGTGGCCTCTCCGGGAACAGTGGAACTGGTGGCTATGAGTATTTCCTTGATGGAACCGCCGGCTATCCGGGCCTCCAGTTCGTTCACCTTGATTTCACTTGGGCCTATTCCGTCTATTGGAGAAAGAACTCCGTGTAGAATATGATAATGGCCCTGGAAAATTCCGGTTTTCTCAATGGCAAGGAGGTCGCCTGCCTGTTCAACCACGCAGACCAGTGTGCTGTCACGTTTTGGGTCCCTGCAGATGGTGCAGGGGTCGTCTTCAGAAAAAGAGAAACAGCAGGAGCAAAGCTGGATTGTGCTGTGCAGTTCCATCAGGGCTGTCGCTAATTCTCGGGCCTCTGCTGCTGGGCGTCTGAGGATGTTCATGGCCAACCGTGAAGCGGTTTTGTTTCCGATTCCCGGGAGCTTGGTCAGGTCCTGAATCAAACGTTCCAGAGCAGGTGGAACCACTTGTGATGACATGGTGCTATGAAAAAATATTGGAGAGACCGGGAACGTTGAGACCGCCGGTGAGTTTCGCCATTTCAGCCTTACCCATATCTTTAACCTTGCGCAGGGCATCATTGGTGGCTGCCACGATAAGATCCTGAAGCATCTCTTTATCATCGTTTGAGAGAATGTTTTGTTCGATCTCAATGGAGAGAATTTCGCTTCGTCCATTGGCGGTTACTGTAACCATACCGCCTCCGGCGCTGCCGCTTTCGGTTTTCTGCCCTAATTCTTCTTGCAGTGTTGCCATCTTCTGCTGCATCTGCTGAGCATGCTGCATGAGGGAATTCATGTCCATGGGAAAATCCTTGAATTTATTGATACTGTTATATGGTTGCGGGTTGGTGCCTGAAGGCTCTCTACCGCGTTTAATTTTTGTAACTATTCAGCTAATATATAATAACTGGCGAACAACCGCTCTGTAACTGTTTAGCAGTGCTTTATATTCGTTCAGTTAGGACTTCGAAGCATACTAGTGCTATTCGAGAAGACCTAAATGGACGAAGATGAAGTGCTGCTGAATAGTTACTAATTTTTAAGAATAAGACCTTGCAGGGAGCTTGGCAACTGTTGCAGATAAAGATTGTTTTACGGAGGTTTTTCTAACGGCTTCGCGGCCCCACTCGGATGTCGCCGATCTGACCGTTAAAAATCTCGGTTGTCATAAGTACCAGCGGGTCATTGGCAAGTTTTTGCCGCAGTTTATGCGGACTGCCATTGTTTTGAGAATCTTCATTTTCCTTTTGATCGGGAGTGATGAAGTGGAGTCTGAGATCTTTTTGGAAAAAGTCCAGTACAAACTCGGTGAGGAGTTTGACATTTTCTTTTTGACGAAGCAGGGTGCAGTTTGCAGGGTCGCTGAAACGAAGTTGGAGTTCTCCGTCAACCTCTCTGGAGCTGTCGGCCCGTTGCAGATCTTGCGCCATCCACAGTTTCCTGTCCTTGACATGGTCGATGAAATCGGGCCAGTCACGTCGTACATCCCGTTGATGTGGGTGAGGGATCGGTTTGGATTCCTGTTGGGGCGGGATCGACTCTTCTTCAGGCAGAGGAGGTTGCTCCTCGGGCATGGGAGGGGGAGCCTGCTCTGCGGTAAGATTGCTTACGGCAGGGGGGGCTGGTGCCGGTTTCGGATCAGGGGCTGGCCGAGGTTTTACAGGAGTCTGCTTTTTTTTTTTTGCCTCGATAGACTCAGTTTCCGGTGTGGAATTGAGGAGGATTTTTCCTTTCAGGAGACTGTCGATCTTCCCGAGAAGGCTTGAGATCGGTACAACCTCGTCAGCCTGTATGATCTTGAGGAAACTGCTTTCCAGAACCAGCCTGGGCTGGGAGGAGTAGCGCATATCTTCAACGCCCTGCATAAGCAGGTTGAGTTTCATTTGGATGGTCTGCGGGGAGTGGCTTTCGGCCAGTTTGTGGAAGAGATCAAGTTCCTGTGGTGGTATGTCGATGAGTTCCTGACAGCCCTCTATTCTGCAGAGAAGAAGGGTGCGAAAGGCGGCAAGAAGGTCATTGGTGAAACGCTTCAGGTCCACGCCAAAGGCAAAGGTCTCATTTAAGGCCTGGAAGGCAGAGCCTGGATCCTTTTCAAGAAGTGCCCTGGTCAGCTTGAGGATGATATCACGGGAGACCAGGCCCAGCACCTGGATCACATCGTCCACACTGATTGTAGTCTCACCATAGGAAAAGACCTGGTCCAGAAGGCTGAGTCCGTCTCGGACGGAGCCTTCGGATTCTCTGACTATAAGATCCAATGCTGCAGGATCAATAGCTACACCTTCTTCCTGGGCCAGTCTCTGGAAATGGGTGCTCAGCTCCGCAGCTGAGACTCGTTTGAGTTCATAGCGTTGGCAGCGGGAGAGGATGGTGATAGGGATCTTATGCAGTTCCGTGGTGGCAAATATGAAAAAGACATGACTTGGTGGCTCTTCCAGGGTCTTGAGCAGAGCATTGAATGCCTCTGTGGTGAGCATGTGGACTTCATCGATGATGATGATCTTATATTTCAGGGAGGTGGGAAGGAAACGAATTTTTTCTTTCAGTTCACGGATCTCCTGGATACCCCTGTTGGAGGCACCGTCGATTTCGTAGAGATCAAGAGCAGAGCCTGCTGTGATTTCCAGGCAGGAAGGGCAATTGTTACAGGGATTCTTTGCAGGCCCTTTTTCACAGTTGATGGCCTTGGCCATGATGCGGGCCAGTGTAGTTTTTCCAACTCCCCGTACTCCTGAAAAGAGAATGGCATGGGCAATCCTTTCGCGGACCAGACTGTTTTGCAGGGTTTTTACCACCGGGACCTGGCCTACGACCTGGGCAAAATCCTGGGGGCGTGATTTTCTGGCTAGGACCAAATAGGACATGAGAAATGAAGAAACGGAATCAGGAAAATGTCATTCGTTTTGGATGAAAAAAGATGATAGCCGGGCACCCCTGTTGCACACCGAGGGGGTCATTACCGTTGCTTCCTCCCGGACCTGGCGGAGTTCATGATCCTCAATTGCACAGGACCCGACTATCAAAAAAGAAATTCATTGATGGTAAAAAGAGAGCATATGTTGAAATGTTGAAAAGGTGGTATGTAATTCCAACTCTCTTTCAAGAGGCTTTTATACACCCTCTGCAAAGAGGCGTCAAGAGAATTTGCATCATGCAATACGTGCCAGGCAGGTATGGATTCAATCTGTACTCAATGTATAATCCATGGCCACCTTGCAAAATTGCCTTTTCGCCCAAACTCTTCGTTATAAGAAAAATTTTATCCTCAGAATATCAAATATATGCTTGCGGTAAAATTTCTCTCATGCCTCGATTTTGAACGAAAACTCTAATTTTTCAAGGTGCCCCCATGTGCATTGGAAATACAAAAACGCTCTGTGGCGTATGGTTGCCTCGGCGGTTTTCTTAACGGAGTGGCATTGCGAGAATATGACTTTTCGTGTCGTCAAGTTTAAACCTTTGCCCAGCGACAGTATCTTCGACGGTCAGGGTCCGGTTCCCTATCTGGAGTAGGGTGCCGGCAAAGATAGTTCCGTGGATATCTATGGATATGCTTCGTATGTCGATACGTGCCGTATTTTTTTTATCAGTTTGAGTTATAGTCTGGGCTGTCTGGGACGTTTCACTCTTCTCTGTCGAGCGGGAGTAGAGGCCGGTTCCGGGAATCATATTTACTCGCAAATGTTGAAGTTTAATTGCTTCAATTCCGTTTTTGAGACTTCGGATCTTTTTGGTTCTGGCAACTCCTGTATATCCCTTGAGCCGTTGTACAATTGATGCCTTGTGTTCTTGCAGCAGCTGCTGGAGCTTTCTGGACTGGTAGAGTCTTTTAGCGACAACTCCTGCAGCAATGAAGGCGGGATCAGCGCCTGTTGCTCCAGCATCGCCTAATGAAATATTTCCTTCGGAAATTAACTCTCCGCCAACAATGGCGCTGTGTTCTCTACACCGAATATTTCCACCAGCGGAAATGTGACTGTAATAACACTGTTTGCGTATCACACAGTTGCCCTCGCAGCGGATCTGTCCCTGTTCGATGAAGTTGATGTCAACATCTCCAGAAGCGATAACCGAACTCGCATTGCCGATTATGCCTCCCTTGATGATAATATTGGACAGACTGGAGATCTGGGTGGACATGACACTGCCCCTGATTTCCAGATCCCCGCCTGTTTTAACCTGGAAACTGGGGAAAACTGAACCGTGAATAACAAGGCTGCTTCTCGATTCTATGTTACCGGTTGAGTACTCAATATCTCCTTGGATTTCCTGCTTATTACAGACTCTGATAACATTGTCACGGACTACAGAAAGTACTCCGTCACTGGTGGCTGAAACCTCTAGACTTTCAGGGGAGTACACTGCATCGTCAGTGGTTTCCACTTCTATATCCAGGCCAGGTCGTTGTGCTATGCGGTCCCCCAAAACCGTTACTCCGGGAATGCCTCTGGTCGCGGGAATTTTTGAGGCTATTACTTGACCTGCGGAAACCGGTACCATGATCTTTCTTTCCCGGAAGTCTATGCTGCCATCCTTTAACAGTTCTCCTGCAATTGGACCGATTTCCATTTTAAATTTGAGATAGGCGTTGGTTCCTGCAATGGGGTCTTTGCCTCTGGCAAGAACAATGTGCTCGGAGTCTGTTGATCCTTTACGGATGCATTCCTTAATCAAATTCAGCTGCTTATATTTAACTCCGAATATAATTCCCGAACTGGTGAGCAGCTGGTAGAGGTCTTCACTGGAAAGGGTGGTGTAGTTATACAGCAGCGGTTTAAAGACAATGGATGCCTCTAACATGTCCTTGGAGAGATGAAAGAGTGGTTCAACCGACACATCAAGCTCTTTTTCTTCACTCTCCCGGACAGGACAAAAGTCAATCTTGGGGTACCCGTTTATACTCGCCAGCACCTGTTTCTTATCTTCGGATAAATAGGTGTTGGTTCCTGCGATTACGGATCTTCGCAGGAGTTTATCTGTTTCCGGCAAATCTGTATCAGTAAATTCTACCAGCACCTGATCCTTTTCTACCAATTCAGTTACTGGTAATTTCTCTATGGGGTAGTCTGAACCGATTTTTATTTTTTCTGTGGTAAAACAGATTGTTGGCTCAATGTATTCCGGTGAGACAAAGCCTGTGTAGGGCGTTGAATTCATTGAAGAGCAATCTCCTTATTGTAAGTCGGCATAAGTCGAACCTGTGTGTACTGCAAAGGCCGCACAAAATCTATTTTTGATTACAGCTGATTATTACAGCTGATTATAGCAGTTTCGTCGAAAATAGAGAAGTGGTCCTGGATTATGGCTACGTTCATCATAAAGAAATTTGATTACGTACAAAGCTCAGCCAGCCCCATACACACAATCATAACCTACTGATAAAGAAAATAAAAAAACGAATGCACTCGAAATGTCATCCCCGCGAAGGCGGGGATCCAGTTACATGCTAAGCTCCTAGATTCCCGCGCGGGAATGACGAAAAAAGTGGCTTAGCTTCATACGTAATCAGATAAAGAAATGAGGACAGAGCTGTTTGATTCCCCAATGCTAATAGTCAGTGCATCTCTTTTGTCTGCATCTTTGAAGCTTCCTGCAGTGTTGAAATGCAAGGATTTGTGTTTGCCCTGGCAATATTTCTCAGGGTTGTGTCTTGATATCTGGAGAATTATTTTTAAAATTGCTAAAAAATTGGTAAATATACCTATATTAAAAACAATCTATATGTGGTTAGGTGAGTGGCGATTCATTTGTGAACAGGTAGTGTTGAATATGGTTTTGTTACTGCTTTTTCGTCAATGTCCAACCTTGCCACTACCAAGCCTTCTGGTGCAAAAAATGGGTAGATTTATTTGCTCGCAGCGTATGGTTAAAGGCCACCCTAAAAAATATCTGTTCTCTTTGCTTCTACTCAACTTATTCGTTTTTTTGAAAATATTTACAGACTTACTTATAACTCAAAAAAAGGAGGCAAAAGATGAAAGTTTTACATTTGAGCGATTTACATTTCCATACAAACAGCAAGGATAACCGAAAAATTATCAAAACACTCAATAGCGTAAAAGAGAAGTACAGTAATCATTACATCGTCGTTACAGGTGATATTGTTGATGATGGTCACGAGAAACAATTCAAAAATGCCTATAACGCCTTAAAAACTTTCAAAGGACGTATCTTCATAGTCCCGGGGAATCATGATTTCGGCGCAGCAGGTAATTTCTACAGCAGGGAACGCGCCAAAATATTTGATGAGATGCTCACAAAGCCACTGGAGCAGGGAGGGACTTTCTCATTTGATAACAAGCCAACTGTTAACGTTGTGACTGACGGAGATGACAAGACTATGTTTATAGGTCTTGATTCAAATTTGGAGACAACAAGTCCGTTTGATTTCGCTTGTGGAGAGATTGGAAAAACTCAACGAAACGCATTAGCTGAACTACTACATGATAATACCACCAGAGGAATGAATAAGATTCTGTTTTTTCATCATCATCCGTTTCTTCGTAATGATCCATTTATGGAGATGAAGGATGCGTCAAAACTCGCGCGTTTAATTTATGGGAAGGTGAATGTAATTATGTTTGGGCATAAGCATGAGATGGATTGTATCAAAAACACATGGGGTGCGGATTACATTCTCGCTGCTGATAACTCACCTGGTAAAGCAAAAGTGGGTGAGTTAACTATAGAGGATGGAAATATTAGTTTTAAGTATGTCCAAGTGTAACTGAAAGTTGGGGGGGGAGGGAATTTCCCTGGCAAATACGTAGCCTTCCTATAAGATGTTGAGCTGTGATTTTAGAATAGATAATGCTCTTAACTGCTCAACCTGGTGATATAATGTCGTTGCTGATTGGTTTTGAGGCTCTACAGGTACATACAGAGGAGGAAAAGACCTGGACTGCAATATTTGAAATCGATCAGCAGATGATGAGCTCACCCAACTAAAGCGTCAAAAAGAAATTCTTCAAGAAAAAAAAGACATTAAAGAGTTGAAAGAAGGATTGAAGGCAGATTAATTGCTTTGTGCTGAGTTGTGGAAGAGGCCGTCAGGATCTTTCTGGCTCAAATTGGGGTCCACTTTTTCTATACCACTTCAGTTGATGCCTGGCAGGAAAAAGAAAAGCCCATTTTATACTCCTTGTATATCGTGTGGATAATACAAGTGCATAAAATAGGCTTTATATGTTGAAATCATTAAAAAATCGAATGATTCTAGCTAGTGGCGGAGAGGGTGAGATTCGAACTCACGGTACTTGCGTACACACGCTTTCCAGGCGTGCACCTTAAGCCACTCGGTCACCTCTCCGTAAAATCGATTTAGCGTTTCCGATTGAGTGCCTTTCTAAACTGTGAATGGAAATTTCGCAATCAAAAATTCAGTAAAAGTAGAAAAAAAGGGATTACTTATGGAATTAAGGTGTTTTTGCGTCTTGCCTTGAAAAAAGCTTTGAGCAGAGATGAACACTCTGCTTTACAGATCCCACCAGTGATCTTAAGGTTATGATTAAGTAGGTCATCGTTACCAATGGAGTAACGGGAGCCGGCCGCCCCTGTTTTAGGGTCAAAGGCACCAAAAACTACTCTTTCCAGGCGAGCATGGATAATGGCCCCCATGCACATGATACAAGGTTCTAAAGTGACATAAAGGGTGGTGCCCGGAAGCCTGTAGTTACCGATTCTCTTGGAAGCCTTGCGTAGGGCGATGATTTCTGCATGGGCGGTGGGGTCGTGACTGTTAATAGGACTGTTCATTCCTTCTGCAAGGATAGTGTCGCCCATGGTAAGGATTGCTCCTACTGGAACTTCTCCCTGTTGCGCTGCTGAATGTGCAAGCGTGAGAGCACGTTTCATAAATGTAGTGTCGATTGCAATTTGATCCATAACAGAGGCGATTGATGGCTGAAGTGACCTTTGGCAACACTGATCTGTCGAAAATGACACACAGATATTGCTAAATCACGGATGGAGCGAATTTTGTTTGCAAAAAGAATAATTGTTACGTATGTTTTAATACGAATTACAAATATGAAATCCTGAGGTCCGACTTTTTTTGAGTTAATACGATCTTAGATTATTATAAAGGAGCCCTATGTATACTATCTTAGCGTATGCAATTCCAGAAGAAAGTCGCCATATCATGCAGACTGCCCTTGATGAAAAGACCAGCATTAAATTTTGTTCGGATCTGGATGGTTTTTTTGGAGAAATGAAGAGACATGAATATGATACCCTCTTTCTTTTTATGGAGGATGTTCATTCAGATATGGAGCTTCTGGAAAAGATCTATCAGCGTAGCCCACATACTCCGATAATTATTGTTAGTCAGGAGGAGAAGACGGAACTGGTTGTTGAGGCACTGAAAAATGGGGCCAGTGACTATCTGGTTCATCCGGTTTCCGCAGCCCGTTTTGAGGTGGCAACTCGACGAGCCAGGGAAAACAGGGCCTTGCGTAATGAGATTGCCTATCTGCGCCACAAGCAGGATATTGTCTATCATTTTGATGATGTCATTGCCTTTAGCCCGAATATGCAGCAGGTCCTGAAAAGTCTGGAGAAATTTGCCAAAACCGATTCCACTATTCTCATCACCGGCGCGACCGGGAGCGGGAAAAGTTTTCTTTCGGGAACGGTACATTACAACAGTCCGAGAAAACAGAAGCCTTTTATCAAGATTAACTGCGCCAACATTCCGGAAGATCTCCTTGAATCAGAACTTTTTGGACATGAGAAAGGGGCATTTACCGGAGCAGAGAAGTTGCGTATAGGTCGTTTTGAACAGGCCAGTGGCGGGACACTTTTTCTAGATGAGATTGGTGAAATCAGCCTTGGACTGCAGACCAAGCTGCTTCGGGTTCTGGAAGAAAAGTCTTTTGAGCGAGTGGGTGGGAATAAGACCATTTATGCCGATGTCAGAGTGATTGCCGCCACCAATAAAGATCTGTTAGAGCAGATTAACAAAGGGAAATTCCGGGAAGATCTCTACTACCGGATCAATGTCCTTCCCATTCGTTTACCGGATCTGCGGGAACGGCGTCAATGTTTACTCCCGCTTGCTCAATATTTTCTGAAAAAATATTCAAAATCACTGGCTAGTGATGTGCGGGGATTCACTGATCGAGCCCTGCAGCAGATTCGGGAGTACAGCTGGCCGGGAAATATCAGGCAGCTGGCAAATACCATAGAACGTGCTGTTATTCTTGAAGATGATGAGTTAGTTGATACCCATAACCTTTCATTGCCCATGGAGAGGGGGGGGAGAAGTGTTTCCGAGATTGTTAAGGAGACTGCAAAGGGATCACTGGTCGATCAAGAGAAGGAGCTGATTCTCAAGGCCCTGGAGGAGAGCCTCTGGGTACAGAAAAATGCTGCTGAAAAGCTTGGGATTAGTCCCAGGTCTTTAAATTATAAGGTGAAAAAGTTCGGGATTACTCATCCTCACTGGCGCAAGCATCGATAATGGCGTCCTAAAAAACAATTTTTTCGCTGTTACGAATTTTCAATCACTGCGACGTACTTTCTGTACGCCGCAGTTTTTTTTTGCTTTTTGCTGGAGCAGGTTTGTAGCCTGCTCCTTGATGTTTTTTGCAAAGTTGGATCTAACGATAATCTGATGGTGCAAGAAATATTGTGATAAAGAAATGGTTCAATCTGTAAGATTGAATCAGCATAGCCCCAGTTATGCATCGCTTGATCGATAACGGTGGCTGGGATTTTTTATCGCAGTCCGGCAATAAAAGGGCCGACTGCCGTCGGGCCTTCGCTGTCCACCAGGCTGATAGTGCGGGAACCGATGACTGCCATGTCTGCCTTACCTTTCAGGGCCTCGATATCTTCCCGGCTTTGGATGCCGAATCCCACTGCCAGTGGGAGAGAGGTCGCTTTCCGGCAACGGGTGAGATAGTCGTTGAAATCCTGGCCGAATTCCGATTTTTTCCCAGTTACTCCCCGTCTGGCTGCGCAGTAGATGAAGCCATGTCCATGTCCTGCCAGTTCGCGCATGCGTTCATTTGTGGAGGTGGGCGCAAAGATCAAAACGGGGGCCACCTGGTATTTATCTGCCAGGGCCAGGAAGGATTCACCCATTTCCGGCGGCAGATCAGGGATGATGAGTCCTTTTATTCCATCTTCCGCAGCCCTTTGGAAAAAAGGCTCTTCCCCATATTTGAAGATGATATTGTAATAAGTCATATAGAGGAAGGGGATGTCATATTTTTCTGCCATTTCAGCACCGAAGGAGAGGCAGTCCTCCACCTTGGTTCCGGCAGCAAGGGAATCCTGGTTGGCCTTCAGGATTACCGGTCCGTCCGCCATGGGTTCGGAAAAGGGGATCTGCATTTCAATACAATCCACTCCGTTTTCCACCATTTGTTTGATGACTTCTCGGTTGGCATCAAAGGACGGATAGCCAAGAACTATGTGTGTCATGAGAAGAATATCTTTTTCTTTTCGTTTGTTGCGTAGTTGTTGTTCTAACTGCATACTGTGATCCTTATGGGATTTATTTGGCGCTATATTCCTTTCCACGATCAATAATGAATTTCTTCCAGGAAGGATCTTCAAAGGCATGGGCAATGGTGAAGATATCTTTGTCGCCCCGCCCTGATTGATTGATGATGATGGCATCGTCCGGTGAGAGGTCGCCGACTTCTCTGAAGGCGCCGGCAAAAGCGTGGGAAGATTCCAGGGCCGGGATGATCCCTTCTTTTTTCATGGTGAGATCCAGGGCCTCCATTACCTCATTGTCTGTGGCTGATTCAAAGCGTACTTGTTTCTTTTCCCACAGATCCGAGAGGATGGGAGAGACCCCGACATAGTCGAGACCGGCTGCCACCGAATGGGTGTGTTTCATCTGGCCATCCTCATCTTGGAGGAACATGGTCTTATACCCCTGAGCTACTCCGGGAGAGGCGTCGGGACAGTTGAGACGGATGGCATGGGAGCCACTGTCGATTCCGTGCCCGCCAGCCTCTACACCCACCAGTTCCACATCATTTTCGTCAAGGAATCGTTTGAAAATCCCCATGGCATTGGAACCGCCTCCGACACAGGCGTAGATCTTAGCCGGCATTTTGCCATGATATTTTATAATTTGTTCCGCTGCTTCAATGCCGATGATGGATTGGAACCAGGAGACCATCTCAGGGAAAGGCGCTGGCCCGCAGGCGGTGCCAAAGACATAATGTGTGTCGTCAACATTGGTAACCCAGTCGCGAAAGGCCTCGTTAATGGCGTCCTTGAGGGTGCGGGATCCATCCTTGACCGGAATCACGGTGGCCCCCATCTTTTCCATCCAAAAGACATTGGGACGCTGGCGTAGCACATCTTCTTCACCCATGTAAATGGTGCATTCCAGGCCAAACTTGGCAGCCATGGTGGCTGTGGCCATTCCATGCTGGCCGGCTCCGGTTTCGGCAATTACCCGTTTTTTACCCATCCGTTTGACCAGGAGGCCCTGGCCCATTACGTTGTTGGCCTTGTGGGCTCCGGTATGGTTGAGATCTTCCCGCTTGATATAGATCTGGGCACCACCGAAATAGTTACTCAGATTTTCAGCATAGGTGAGTGGGGTGGGGCGGCAGGAGTAGGTTGACATCAGGGAGAGATACTCTTCCCAGAAGGCAGGATCCTGTCTGCAGCGGTCATATTCTTTCTGCAGTTCCTGAAAGGTCTGATAAAGCACTTCGGGGATATAGGCCCCGCCCCAGTTTCCAAAAAATCCTTTTTTGTCCATTCGTAGCTCCAGTGAAAATAGCTTCTGCATACTGTATTAGTGCTCATAATAAGGCACTTATAAAAAGATGGATGCAGGTGATTTCTTATCTAACCTGGGTCAGTTTAATTTGACATAACCCTGGATTTTATTCGATACTCTCTTGAGAAGTGCATGTACCTGTAAAAGTATTTTGCTAAAAAAGCACAAAAAAAATTTTACAGGTACTAAAATATACTGTTTTTGATGTCGATAGAAACTGTATGCAACAGCTGAGCATGCCTTGATCGAAGCAATATCTTAATCTCTACCACTTGGGAGCTTACCATGAGTATGGAAAGCAGAGTGAAACGTCAACCGGCGATTCAGTCTGAAAAGATCTTTACCTTCCCTAAGGGGATACCTGGTTTCGAAGAATACACTACTTTTAAAATTTTTCATAAGGATGATGGCAAAATTTCAGCATATTGGCTTGAATCCTGTGAAACACCTATTATTACTTTTACTCTGGTGGATCCCACTGCTTATGACCTGAATTATGATATCTATCTTGATGACAGCGAGCAGGAAATTATCAAGGCTGATAATCCTTTTGATATCGGGGTGTTTCTCATATTGAAGAAAGATATCCCCGAGGCATCCTCAAATGGGCTCGGTGCCAATATCGGCGGCCCGTTGGTGATCAATGTTGTGAAGCAACTGGGGCTGCAGAAGGTCATGAGAAGACGGGTTGCAAGGGGGAGCAGCCGGGAGAATTAACCTGTATGATCGAAGAGAGGTGTCCTATTTCTCTGCTTTTGAACCGCAAATGTTGCAGAGGGGATGCATTTTTTCCTTGTTATCTAAAATTCTCGATTTGCTATTCCACTGTTCATAAGTTGTTGTCGACATACAGCAGCAAAATCCTCCGGATAGTGACCATTGATAAACCGAAGTTGCGCCTCGCTGAATGCCCCTGGTGATTCCGGAAGTCTGGGAAGAAAGGCATAGAGCAGGTGCTGTCCTATTACACCTGTTTTTCCCAGTCGTTTGGGGTATTCGATGGAGGTGACCATCCTTGCCCCTAAGGCGGCAAGAGATTTCTGAGCCAGAAAAATTCCATAATTGAGCGATGTCCTGACTGCAGTGTCTGCTTCCAGGATATTTCCCACAACCTCACCATTCTGATTCTGAAGAGCCATAAGCTGCAGTTCCCATTGTGAAGTCTGAGCCTTGGGAACAAAGAGCATGGCATGTTCGTCTTCCCAGATGATCAGGCTGGATTCCAGGTCACTCCGACTATCCATACGGACATTGTTGCGGATACAGGCCAGATAATCCGTAAAGAAATCATTGCCTGTCTCATTTCGATAATCTTGGATTACCTCGGCAATCATGTCGCCGCAGCCAAATGCAGGCATGCTCCCACAGGCATTGAGCTGATCACCGGAAAAGGTGTCCACCTCCTGCGGCAGCATGGCATACTGCTGATGGATCTGCTGATGGGACGCATGCAGGCGGTATCCGGTGGGTGCATAGTCAAAGCCAAAATTCCATCCCCAGAGCGTGGCTGTGAAATCCAGTGCTTTGTCCTCTCCGATTTTTTCTATGATTTTCCTGCGCACCCCTTCTAGTTCAGCAACAGAGAACATTCGCTGCTCCTCACCACACTGAAGTCCCAGGTGAGTGGCCAGGCGAACAAAAGTACGCTGATAGTAGAGATGACGTAATCCTTCCATATCGGTTTCTGACAAGCTGTCAATTGAGTAACGGATGGCATCATCGGCCATGTTGGCAGCATAATGACCTCCGGCAATATAGGAGTTGCGTCTCAGATATTCAAAGATATGTGTTTCATTGTCTTCACTATAGTCTCCAATTATTTCACTCCCCCCTTGTGCTCCTGGGCGCAAGACCATAACTTTCTTGTAACTTTCAGGCAGGGCCGGATTGTTGGCTACTGCCTCAAAGAGGGAATGATCGTTGATAAGAGCATGGCTACGCCCCCGGTCATCAAGGGTATAGACCAATCCGGTTGGGGAACCCTTTTCATCCTTTTCCAGCTGACAGGAAAGTTCAGCCAGTTTAACCAAGTCTTTGCTGTCTGTGGAACTGGTGGCCAGGGCCAGGAGCAGCGGTGCTGGAAGTTTATCCAGAAGGGTGGCAGGGATATGCTCTTCTGCAAGGATATTGCTTAGGGAGAGTGTCTGTCTCTGTGGCAAACTGATCCGCTGAGGGTTGGCAGCGCTGTTGTCGGCCCATTCCTTGTCGATAAAGGTCGTTCCTTTAAAGGGAAGGGGGTTGGGGATTTCAAAGATCCAGTCTGCCTCTTCAACCTGTATCGTGCCCTGTGGAAAATTTCTCTGATTAGTGTATGGCTTCCCGCTACGCAGGTGACCGAGGTTTTCTATTCTTGCAGTGCTTCTCAGGTTTTGGACGCTATAGTTTGGTTTATGAATACCATAGATAAACTGTTGTTGCGGAGTAATGCAGGATCTTATACGCATGATTTTTCTCAGCTTGCACCAAGGGGGGCAGTTCGTTTGAATGTTGGGTACGTCCTATTTTCTTTGATTAAATACCAGATGCTTAGAAATTGTGCGATTCTTTTTGAAAAGATCAGTAATGAGAATTTTATGCAAAGAAACCAGTTTTGTTTTGGAGATCCTTTTTAAAGGCTGACATTTTATGATAAGCTTTTTTTATACTATTTTGTAGCATCATAAAAGCGTGCATCATGCATCAGAGCAAGGATTGAAAGAAGGGTGTCGGCATTATGAGGGAGAGAAGAGCTTTGCTCAACATAAAACAATATTTAGGGATTTTATTCTGTTGTTTATTTGTCTGTCCCCTGCAGGGGGCTGCTGGTAGCAGAGAAAAACAGGCTGCTCAAGAGAGTCATCTGAAGGGGCAATATATAGCTGTTGAAGACTATTTTGCTCTTCACCCGGATGAGAAAAAAATCTCTATGAATTTCGGTAAGCTTGTCCAAGGTCCTCCACAAGCAATTCCTTCGACACTTCAGGGGCAAAAGGTTTCCGTCGCTATAGTCTATCCCGGTGAACAGGTTTCTGATTATTGGCGGCGCAGTTTACAGTCGTTTATCGGGCGTATGCAGGAACTTGCTATCGATTATGAAATCAGCGAATATTTTACCAAGGGTGGTGGGGTAGAGACTCGGATTCAGGAGAAACTCTTGAAGGAAGCCCTGGCAAAGAATCCGGATTATCTTGTGTTCACTCTGGATGTGAATAGACACAAGCGGTTGATTGAACGGATCTTGGCCAAAGGCAGACCTCGGCTGTTCCTGCAGAATATCACCACTCCTTTGGTAGCCTGGGAAGAAAATCAGCCATTTTATGTGGGATTTGATCATGTCATAGGGACTCGAATGCTTGCCGATTATTTTTTGAGAAAGTTCGGTTCGCAAGGGAGCTATGGCCTGCTTTACTACTCGCAGGGCTATGTCAGCAGGATGCGAGGGGACACCTTTCATGACTATATGCATCAGGGCAATGGTCCGCGACTGGCGGCCTCTTTTTATACTGATGGCAGCAGAGAAAATGCCAGAAAGGCTGTGGCCCGCAGTCTTGGCAACGTTCCGGATCTGCAATTCATTTATGCCTGTTCCACAGATGTTGCCCTGGGTGCTGTTGATGGATTGAAAGAGGCCGGGACAAGTACTCGCATTGCAGTAAACGGTTGGGGAGGCGGCAGTGCAGAGTTGGCTGCCCTGGCAAAGGGAGATCTTGATGTAACTGTAATGCGAATGAATGATGATAACGGAGTTGCCATGGCCGAGGCTATCCGTCTGGAGCTGCTTGGCCGTAAAAAAGATGTCCCTACCATTTTCAGTGGAGAATTTATTCTGGTTACAGGAGAGAATTCTCCAGAAGAGCTGAATGCTCTGAGGCATCGGGCCTTTCGTTATTCCGGGATTCATGAATCCAGGTAACAGAAATATGTTTAGAACTAATAAAAGATATTCATTTTTGACCTTTCTGGGCAGATTCCTGTTCCCGCCTCTTCTTATCCTCCTCTCTGTACTACTTTTTTGGATTTATCATGTAAGTGAGAAGAATATCCGTAACCAGCAGAATTTGAGTATAGAGCTGAACAATAAGAATGCAGCAAGAGAGCTGGAGCGTGTGCAACACTATCTTCTAAGTGCGTTGCAAGAGACGGTACTGCTCCTAAATGAGGTAGTAAATTCTCAAGAAGTCATTGCCGACGACACTATGATGAAAGTTTTGCAGAAAGGAGAGGATAATCAATTCGATTTTCTCCATTTTGTACCTTCAAGTGGAGAGTTGGAAGTGGCGGTGAGTGATTCTCCTTTTTTTGATTTCAGCGACTCTATTGATCAGTTCAGAGATGGGGCCGAATTTTTACTCAATTCCTGGCATATCATAAATGTGGGTTTACCCGGCGATCAGCTCTGGATTATGGCTACCGGTAAAAGGATAATAGTGCGTGACACAGGTTTGGTGCTTGGAACCTTGGTGGGAGGTATTGTGATTAATGACAATCAAACTCTTGCCCGTGATATTTTGATGAATACCAATGCTCGGTATGCCGCCCTTGCAGTTGAACAGAATATCATTGCCGCAAATGTCCCCCTTACCCTGGAGACATTGAACGCTCTGGGAGGAAGCAGTAGCACTGTGAGTAGAGATATGTTGAAAGAAAAGGGCGAGCAACAGGCAGTGCTCATCAGTCGTTCTCGTTATCCCTTTGCAAACAACAATGATCTGAAAATTCTTCTGGTTTATGAGGACAGCCTCTACCCTGAAATTCGGAAAACTTTTCTCCACTCAGGGGGTACGGCACTGCTCTTTACTGTATTACTCTTTGTTGTTTTTGCACTTTTCTCGAGGAGACAGACAGAAAAAGCGATTGGTAATCTGCTCCATTATACTGAGACGGCGGCAACAAGACCTGGGGAAGTTATTTATAGCCCGGGACCACTCCTGGAATTCAACCGCATAGGAAAAGCGGTGGAAGAAATGATCTGTTTGCTGAACACTGCTGCCGATGAGTTGAAAGAGAGTAAGGATCGATTGGAGCTTGTCATTGATGGAGCTGGATTGAGTACCTGGGATTGGAATGTTGAGACTGGAGAGATGAGATATAACGAGCGTCGGGCCGAGATGCTAGGCTTGAGTCCGGACGAGGTTGGACCCTATTTTACGAGCTGGAAAGAATGTCTTCATCCTGATGATAAGGATATGGTTTTGCAGCTTTTGACCAATCACTTAGATGGTAAAAGCCCTGTCTTTCAGAGTGAACATCGTTTGCAGAGTAAGTCGGGAAAATGGATTTGGGTGTTGGATGCCGGTAGGGTTTTCAAGCGGGATGCGGCGGGAAATCCTCTGCTTGCTGCAGGTATTAATCTGGACATCAGTCGTCAGAAAGAGGCGGAAAGAGCACTTTTAAAAGAAAGGGCCTTGTTGCTCTCTCTTATCAATTCCATACCTGATCTTATTTTTTATAAAGATCGGGAAAGTGTCTACCTTGGATGCAATAAGGCCTTTGAAAGTTTCACCGGGAAAACGGAACAGGAAATTATTGGCAAAAATGATTTTGACCTCTTTTCGAAAGAAGAGGCAGAGTTTTATCTGAAAAAAGACAGAGTTATGCTTTCTTCTGCAGTAGCTTGCCGCAATGAGGAACAAGTGACGTATCCTGATGGCCATCTGGTACTGCTTGATACCATGAAGACGCCACTTGTTGGATCAGATAGGGATATAGTTGGACTTATCGGGGTTAGTCGGGATATCACCAGGCTGAAGGAGGTTGAGCAAAGGTTGGCGGAGGAGCGTGAGCGACTTGCTGTGACTTTGCGTTCCATTGGCGATGGAGTAATTACCACTGATACCGGGGGACGCATTGTTTTTCTCAATAAGGTGGCCGAAGAATTGACAGGGTGGACTGATGAAGAGGTGTCCGGGAAAAACTTTGTGGAAGTTTTCGATATTGTAAATGAAAAGTCAGGGCGAAAAAAGATTGATCCGGTAAGCCAGGTAATGGCGGATGGGAAAATCTCAGGAGATAGCAGCAACACAGTACTTGTGAGCAGGGGGGGGACGAAAAGAATAATTGCAGAGAGCGCTGCTCCCATTAAAGATAGAGCGAATACTATTATTGGGGTGGTTATTGTATTTCGTGATGTAAGCAATGAAAGAAGAATGGAAGAAGAGCTACTTAAAATTAGGAAAATTGAGTCTATAGGAGTACTAGCCGGCGGTATTGCCCATGATTTTAATAATATCCTGACAGCGGTATTGGGTAATATCGAACTTTCCCGCTCCCGTGTCGCAAGAGTCGATGAGAAGGCCGAGCACTTTCTTGACGAAGCTGCTAAGGCAACCAAAAGAGCGGTTAAACTGACCCAGCAGCTATTGACCTTTGCCAAGGGTGGAGAACCGATTCGGGAATCAACTGATTTGCGGATACTGATCCAGGATACTGCTGATTTTGTTACGCATGGCAGTCAGGTTATCTGTGAGTATGATTTTGCCGAAGAGTTGTGGAGAGTGGATGGTGACTCCGGTCAGATCAGTCAAGTCATTCAGAATATAGTATTAAATGCAAAATATGCCATGGAGGAAGGCGGTATCATCCATATACGCTGTGAAAATGTTGAAAAATTGGATGAAATCTCTCAGACCAGTACGCATAAAGGTGGTTTTGTTAAAATAGTAATTGCTGATAGTGGTAAAGGAATTCCCGAGGAGATGATAGATAAGATATTTGATCCTTATTTTACTACCAAGCAAACAGGGAATGGACTCGGACTTGCGATTTCCCATTCCATTATTGTCAAACACCGGGGTGTGATAACTGTTCATTCTCGTCTTGGTGAGGGAACAAGGTTTGTAATTTTTCTTCCTGCTATCTTGGGTGGCGATAAAGATGGGGACGGAGAAAAAGGAGGTGAGCGATCAGTGGTCAAATCTGCCAGAATCCTGTTGATGGATGATGAACAGGTGGTGCTCGATATTGTTGAAGCGCAATTAAAATCACTTGGGCATAATGTTGTTCAAGCGACCGAAGGCAGGCAGGCTGTGGAAATCTATGAGCAGCTTCAGGCTGAAGGTACTCCTGTGGATATGGTGATTGTGGATTTGACTGTGCCTGCAGGTATGGGCGGACGGGAAACAGCTGGACAACTCTTGGAATTGAATCCCGAGGCAAAAATTGTTGTGGCCAGTGGTTATTCCAATGATCCAATTATGGCCAATTACGAGGACTATGGTTTTAAGGGGGCGGTGTCTAAACCTTTTGGACTTGCCGAGTTAAGTCATGTTCTTCATCAGATTCTGGGGTGACGGCTTTATCTTGGACAGGGCCATAGCCACCACCTCCCGGTGTTTTGATACAGATGCTATCCCCTTTGTTCAGGACGATACTGTTTTTCCCTCCAATATCGGTCTGTTGTCCGTCTCTGATAACACTATTTTTTCCACAGTGCCCATTTTCGCCACCGGCAAGACCATTGGGAGACAGCTTTCGCCGTTCGGAGAGGATGGACATCTGCAGTGGCGCCAGGGCTTCGATATGTCGGATAAGGCCGTCACCTCCACGGTATTGACCATTGCCTCCAGAGCCTTTTCGCAGAGAAAATTCTCTGAGTAACACCGGGTAGCGTCTTTCCAAAATCTCTGGGTCGGTAATGCGGGTATTGGTCATATGAGTGTGTACCCCGGATTGTCCGGACCAGCCCGGACCGGCTCCGGCACCGCCGCCGATGGTCTCGTAGTAGCCGAAATTTTCATTACCAAAGGTCAGGTTATTGGTGCAGCCCTGAGAGTCGGCAGCAGCAGTAAAGGCCTTGAAAATGACATCGGTGATTCGTTGAGAGGTGAGCACATTCCCTCCAACCACTGCAGCGTCTTCAGCAGGATTGAGTAGAGATCCTTTTTCTACGAGGACGGAGACCGGATTCAGGCAACCCTGGTTGAGAGGGATTTCTTCTCCTATAAGGCAGCGCAGACAGTAAAGAATAGCAGAGTGGACAACGGCTGGAGGGCAGTTGAGGTTCCCGGCAAGCTGTTTGCCTGATCCTGTAAAATCAAAGATTGCGTTGCCGGTATCGGGGGCAATGGTGATGCGGAGTCGGATGGGAGTGTTGTCATCAAGAAAATCTTCCCCCTGCAGTTCAAGTGTTCCCTCTCTATTCGTATTTCGACAGAGTTCTTTGAGCATAGTCCGCACTGCACGTTCTGCGTTGTCCTGGATGTGGCCCATGTAGGCCTGCACCACTTGCAGGCCGTATTTTTTCATCATTTCTTCCAAGAGTCGAACGCCATTTTGATTGGCGGCAATCTGGGCCTTGAGGTCGGAGAGATTGTCTGCTGGATGGCGGGCCGGGGCAATGGGAGGAGTGTGATCTGCATCTGCGAATTCGGTGAGGAACTGCAGTACCTCTTCTTCTTGAAAGAGGCCGTCTTTCACGATCTTCAGTGTCCTGATGGCCGCCCCTTCTTCAATCAGTGAGGTGGAAAAGGGAGGCATGGATCCGGGGCTGATTCCTCCGATATCAGCATGATGGCCTCTGCTGGCCACGAAGAAAACAACCTTGTTATTCTGCCATACCGGAGTGATCACCGTGATGTCAGGAAGATGGGAGCCACCTGCAGCCGGATGATTGGAGGCCAGAACCTCGCCTGGCAGCAGGGTTTCCCGGTGGAGAGTAATCTGTGTTTTGACAGCCTCTCCCATTGCACCAAGATGAACAGGAATATGAGGGGCATTGGCGATCAGATCACCTTTGGCATCAAAGACAGCACAGGAAAAATCCAGTCGTTCCTTAATGTTTGTGGAAATGGCACTTTTTTGCAGCGTTCTCCCCATCTGTTCGGCAATGGACATGAACAGATTACTGAAGATGGAGAGCTGTACCGGATCCACGCTTGTAGAGAGCTGTTTGTGTTTCCCCTTGCCGAGTTCGATAATGATGTCGCCGTATTGGGTACGTTGGACACGGTTTTGTGGTTCTACAAGAATGGTGGAACCATCCTGAATGATGATGGCTGGTCCGGTGAGTGGTTTTTCCGGAGGGATTTCTTCCAGCAGATAGAGAGGAGTGGAAAGCAGGCCTTCAAGAAAGTAACAGCTTATGTACCGAAGAGGGATAGCCGTGTCGTTGTTGCAGGTGATAAGTGGGCGGGGCAAGGATGATTCCCTACCTGTTAATCTGACTCGGATATTGTCTACCAGGATATCACGATCAGAGAGAAGGAAGCCATATTCCTGCAGGTATTGCTCGCAAAAAATGCTGGCAGGATCGTCTCCGTTTTCCATGGCAATCATCATGGCCGTATCTGTTCCCTGGAAGCGAAGGTTCAGGTAGCGGGTAGTGAGGGGAGAATGACCATGGGGACACTGCTTGTGAAATTCATCAAGGGCATTGTGTTCCAGTCCATCGAGCCTTGCCAGTAAGCGGGGTAGGGATGTTTCGGTTAGGATCTCGGCTGCTGCTTCCTGGCGGTCTACCACCGTCTCTGCCAGGGATATGCCGAGAGCTGAAAGAATACCGGCATGATGATGAATAAAAACCGTATTAATACCGAGTGTTGCAGCAAGAGCGCAGGCATGTTGCCCTCCTGCTCCTCCAAAACAGGAAAGAACATGTTCCTTGATGTCATATCCTCGCATTACCGAAATCTCGCGGATAGGTCGGATCATGGTTTCATTGGCGACTTCCAGAAATCCCAGAGCGACCTCTTCTGGGGACTTGGCAGCTAAGCCGATTTTTGCTGAATCTTTGTTGATCTGCTCAGTGAGTTGGTGAAAGGCCTGGGTGACACCTTTGAGGTCCAGGGCTTGATTTTCGTTGGGGCCAAAGATATGAGGGAAAAAATCGGGCTGAAGCCTTCCAAGAAAGAGATTGGCATCGGTGACTGCCAGGTATCCCTGTTTGCGATAACAGATTGGACCGGGATGCGCTCCTGCTGATTCGGGTCCTACCTGCAGCATCCCATTTCTATAAAAGAGACGGGATCCTCCTCCGGCAGCAACCGTTTTGATGTGCATTTGCGGTGCCTGTATCCTGACTCCTGCGGTTTTTGTCTCCTGTACCAGTTCGTAGCTGCCGTTATATCGTGAGATATCTGTAGACGTTCCTCCCATATCAAAGCCGATTACCGGCCTCTGGTTGGTTTCCGGGTACGCGGTGAGAGCGCAGCCTACCACACCTCCTGCCGGGCCGGAGAGGATAGCATTAGACCCCTTGAAGCGATCAGCAGCAGTCAGACCACCGTCAGATTGCATGAAGAGCAGGGGGCATTTTTGCAGTTTGTCGATAAAACCGGACTGGAAGGAGTCGAGATAACGGCGGATATGGGGGGTGAGGTAGGCATCTACCAGGCAGGTATCACCCCGGGCCACGATCTTGACCTGAGGCATGACCTGGTGTGAGAGTGAAATTTGGCTGAATCCTATTTCTTGGGCAAGTTCACCGATTAAGAGTTCATGCTGGTACACAGAATAGCCATGCATACAGACAACAGCTACACTGCGGATACCTGCATTATAAATTTTTTGCAGTTCCTCCCTGATGCGTTGTGGGTCAGGTTTTTTAAGAATATGAAAAGCTTCACTGCTTTTCCCTATAACTGTATCAGCTCCTGAAGTTTTCTCTCCGGGTTGTAGGGGGCGGATTCGATCATCTACTTCCAGAACCGTCTTGTAGAGAAGGTCAGGCTTGACTATTTGCAGGTCAAAGAGATTTGGCCTGGTTTGATCACCAATGGCCAGCAGGTCGCCAAAGCCTCTGGTGATAATGAGAGCAGTATCAGCACCTGTTCGTTCGAGCAGAGCGTTGGTGGCCACGGTGGTTCCCATGCGAATCCATGCTATTTGGTCGGTGGCAAGAGGAGCAGTGGGAGGAAGGGAGATTCCGCGTACTTTTTCCAGGATTCGCCTGATCCCTTCTCGTGGGGCATCACTGTAATTGGCTGGATCTTCAGAAAGAAGCTTTTCTGTGTAGACTTTCCCGGATTCAGGGACCTCTGCATACACATCAGTAAAGGTTCCACCCCGGTCAATGGAGAAACGAATCTCTGCAGGACGCATGTCAGTCCTTTTTTTTCTGGTAGACCGCAAGGGCCTCCTGATAGACCTGAGAACGGGAGAGGCCGAGGTCACTGGCCAGCTTACGACTGACATCTTTTAAAGACATGGAGGTGTTGTCGCGATACCAGGCGAGGAGTTCCAGGAGGTTTTCGCCTTCGGCCTCCTGGCTTCCACCCGGTTCGATAACAAGGACAAATTCGCCCCGATTTTTATCGCCGGAGGCAAGTTCCAGGAGTGTGCTGATACTCCCTGCCTGCAGATCTTCATAGGATTTGGTCAGCTCTCTGCCCCAGAATGCCTGACGATCTCCCATGATCTGGAGAATGTCAGAGAGCAATGACTGGATGCGGCGGGGAGATTCGTAAAAGACAATGGGCCAAGCTGTATCGATGAGGGAGGTGAGCAACGTCCGTCTTTTTGAGCTTTTTGAAGGAGGAAAACCTAAGAACAAAAAAGAGGGGTGCGAAAGACCGGAAGCAGAGAGGGCAGTGGTAAGGGCAGACGCTCCTGGCAGAGGAACAACGACTATTTCAGCCCTTCGTGCCTCTGTTACCAGTACTGCTCCTGGATCAGATATTCCCGGGGTGCCGGCATCGCTGACGAGAGCGATGGATTCTCCGGCAAGGAGTCGTTGTACAAGCTGTTGCGAGCGTTGGACCTCCTTTTCACGGTAGTAGCTGATGAGAGGAGTTTGAATATCGAAATGAGTGAGAAGTTTTCGAGTATGGCGGGTATCTTCGGCAGCAATCAGGTCCACTTCTGCAAGAATTCGAAGACAGCGTAACGTAATGTCTTCCAGGTTGCCGATGGGAGTTGCGGCGATATAAAGGGTACCAGGGGAGGGCTGTTTACTTTGCACCATAGAGTATCTCAGGATTTAAAAGAGGCAAGCAGGGCACCGGCGCCAACAAAAAGTGAGCCGAAGATCCTGTTTTGAAGCTGCATGGCCTTTTGATTTTTTAAAAGGGGTCGCAGTCGAGAGGAAAGGTGTGCATAGCCTATCATAACCAGGGTGTCAACACCGACGGAGGTGGCGCCGAGGATCAGAAACTGGATGGCTTTTGGGGCATCAGGGTTAAGAAAAATTGGAAAGAGGGCAACCAAAAAGACAATGGCTTTAGGATTGGTCAGGTTGATGAAAACGGCACGTACAAACAGGGTGGCTGCAGTGACGCTCTGTTGCTCAGAAGAGCTGGTATTCAGGATTACTTCGGTGGAATCTCCCCATTTTTTATATCCGAGCCAGATGAGATAGAGGGCTCCAAACCATTTAAGAAGAGAGAGGGCCATTGATGAGGTAGCAATGATTGCACCAAGGCCAAAGCCCACCAGGAGGATACAGAGAGCAAGGCCAACTTGTAGTCCTAGAATGGCGGGCAGGGTGCGACGCATTCCGTAATGAAGCCCGCAACTCATACTATTAATGGCTCCTGCTCCGGGTGAGACGGAAAGAACAATCACTGAAAGCAGATAGGTAAGCCATACATCGAGAGTCATTGCAGTTTTCTCGCTTTTTTCTTTCTGCCGGGCAGGACAAGATTGAGGAATACTCCAAGAATACCGGCCAGGCCGATTCCTTTTATGGTAAAAGCACCGGCGGAAAAGCTCATGCCTCCGATACCCATAATTAGAATAAGGGAGACGATCGCCAGGTTTCTAGGCTCGGTGAGATCTTCTTTGGCACGTACCAGAGTGTTGAGACCGATGACTGTAATGGCTCCGAAAAGAAGCAGCATGATACCACCCATGACAGGTGTCGGGATGGTTTGCAGCAGGGCGCCTACTTTTCCAACAAAGGCAAGACAGATTGCCGCAAGGGCTGCCCAGGTCATAATTGCTGGATTAAAGACTTTAGTGAGCGTTACTGCACCGGTTACTTCGGAATAGGTTGTATTGGGAGGGCCACCCAAAAGAGCGGCTAGACTGGTGGCCAAACCGTCGCCTAGCATGGTGCGGTGGATACCAGGATCCTTAATGTAATCTTTGTTGGCAACAGACCCGATGGCCAGGATATCTCCAAAGTGTTCGATGGCAGGGGCAATGGCAATAGGTACGATAAAGAGGATAGCCTCCAGGTTCCATTCGGGATACGTAAAGGAAGGGACTGCAAACCAGGCTGCATCAATAACCGGTTGCATATTGATCAGGCCAAAGGGGATGGACACCAGGTAGCCGGTACCGATACCACAGAGAATGGGAATGAGTTTAAACATTCCTCGACCCAGTAGAGTAACGGCAAGGGTTACGCCAAGGGAGGTAAGCGAAACAATAAGTGATGTGGATCGAGGAACAAGTACGGCAGATCCGTCGCCAGTCATGCCGGTAGCCATGAACACGGCAACAGGTGCCAGGATGAGACCAATAACCATGATAACCGGTCCGGTGACTATGGGAGGCAGAAGGGTGTGAAGGATGCTACTGCCCTGATAATAGATCAAGAGACTGAGGAGCATATAAAAGATTCCGGCTGCCATAAGACCACACATGGTACCGGCAATTCCCCAGGTCTGAACGCCATAGATAATAGGAGCGATAAAGGCAAAGGATGAAGCGAGAAAGATGGGGACCTTGCCCTTGGTTACGATCTGAAAGAGGAGGGTGCCGGCTCCTGCCGTGAACAAGGCAACATTGGGGTTGAGTCCGGTGAGCAGAGGAACAAGCACCAGGGCACCCAGAGCTACAAAGAGCATCTGAATTCCAAGAATAATACCCTTGGCATTCAGTTTGTAGTCTGTTTCATATTGAGGTGTGTCCATTTTTTTGTCCATAACCCTTTATTTGGTACCGAAAATCTTGTCACCTGCATCGCCGAGACCAGGGAGGATATAGCCGTTTTTATTCAGCCGGTCATCTAAGGCAGCAGTATAGATATCTACATCGGGATGACGATTGGTCACTGTTTCGATCCCTTCTGGGGCAGAGACAAGAAATAGGCCTTTGATGTTTTTACATCCAGCCTCTTTTAGTAAGTCTATGGTGGCATTCAGAGTGCCACCGGTGGCCAGCATGGGATCGAGGATCATGGCCGTGCGCTGTTCTATATTTTTGGCGAGTTTGACATAGTACTGTACAGGCTTCAGGGTGGTTTCGTCACGGTAAAAACCTACGATGGAGACTTTGGCGGAGGGGATCAGGTCAAAAACTCCATCCATCATTCCGAGCCCGGCACGCAGGATCGGGACAAAGGTGACTTTTTTGCCCTTGATAGTATCAACATCAACAGGACCGGACCAGGTTTCTATGGTTTTGGTCTCAGTTGGCAGGTTTTTAGTCGCTTCATAGGTGAGAAGTCTGGCAATTTCATTGGCAAGGGCGCGAAAATCTTTAGTGGGAATATCTTTCTCGCGTAAAAGACCGACCTTGTGGCGAATGAGCGGATGATCAACAACATGGACTGTCATGGTTACCCCTTTTAGTTGTTATACAGAGTGGTATAAAAGTAATTTCTATTGTTACATACAAAAAATCGGCATGAAACTCAAGGCAGGTTGACAGATTGTGCTGGAAATATAGGCTTAATCTGGTATCGTATATTTAGGGAAGGGGAGAAAAGCGTGTCACTGGTCGGTGAGCTTTATGGAGAGATTTGAATTTTCCAGCGCTTATCGAAAGAGGTGAGTAAAAAAGAACGTAACGGGTATTGTTTTGGAAAAAGAAGCTTTTGTAACAATCAGAAA
The DNA here is from genome assembly GCA_030145625.1 of Desulfocapsa sp. Taxonomy (GTDB): domain Bacteria; phylum Desulfobacterota; class Desulfobulbia; order Desulfobulbales; family Desulfocapsaceae; genus Desulfocapsa. The sequence goes on from JAQYVF010000047.1 coordinate 37,147, forward strand.
GAAGATGAATAGAACCCAAAAACAATTGTCAGAGTTGTTGGGAGTGTCTTTAAAAGCAATTCACAGCTATGAGCAGGGGTGGCGAAAGATCCCGTTACACATAGAGCGTCAGTTATGGTTTCTCATCTATCAAAAGAAAAAAAATGGTCAAAATCCTGCACCGTGCTGGGAAAGAAAATCTTGTGAGATGAAAGATCAATGTCCGGCATGGGAATTTAAGTGTGGTGATATGTGTTGGTTCGTTTGTGGAACGAAATGTGATTGTACCAAAGATATTGATGTCAGAGAAAAAATGGTTATCTGCCGATCCTGTAAAATTCTTAAACAGCTTTTAAAGTAAAAGAATTAATTATTTTAAGTCGGTTAAACGTTTAGCATAAAATGCATTGATTTGTTTTCTCTGCTCTTGCCAAGAGCTTATGATGCAAAAAGGCCCGTACAGGAGACTGTACGGGCCTTTTTTTGTATAACATAAAGCGGTGTTCTATGCGGTGTGCAGTAAAAGAGTGCGGACCGATTTTTTTCAGCTCAACCCTCAATCCTTCCAGCAGC
>JAQYVF010000050.1 GCA_030145625.1 Desulfocapsa sp.
ATTTTCCGTTTCTCCTGAGTACAGCACTCTATCCGGAATGGCCCATGGCAGCCGTTCAGAATACACCGAAACAGCTCTCACGGCTTGTTGCATCCGCCTTGATGACCATGGATGAGCAAAGCCCTGCCGCTGTTTCCGGTAATATTGCGGGCTGGACTATTCCCCTTAACTATCAATCTGTCCACGATTGTCTTTTGGCCCTTCGTATTAGTCCCTATGAGATGTATGGCAGGTTTACCCTGGCAGATGTTGTTAAAAAATATTGGTATCAGTTTGTTCTGTTACTAGCGCTACTTATTTCAATTTTCTTAGTTTCTTTTTATATCTTTCGTCTCAATCGAGATCTTCGTCATAAAAAAACAGAAGTTGATGTGCTTAATCAAAACCTTGAAGTGAAGGTGCAGGATCGCACAAAAGAGATTGAAAACTTGTTGGAGAGGGAGATCTACCTCCGTGAAATCCTTCAGACCGTTGCTGATATTAACGAATTGTTGGTGACTTCTGCAAATCTTGAAAAATTGTTGGAGGATTCCTGTTCTCGATTTGTTCGTCACAGTTATTATGATTTTGCCTGGGTCGGTCTGCTTGGTGAGAGCAAGATTACGGAGATTTTTCTTTCCGACGATGAGCATCTGCTGGAGACTCCGCCTTTTGATCCTGAAGATCCTGGTTCCCCATTTTTCAGATCTGCCACGGCTCACTGCCTAACTCGGAATACGACTGTGGTTCAGCCTTACAGGTTTGAAGAATCTGGGATGACACCATTGCATAATGGAAAATTGATCAGTGGTCTGCAGTGGGTGATTGCACTTCCCCTTCGGGCGGATCATTTTTCCGAACCAATCGGTGCGCTTTCCGTATATACCTGGCGCAAGCAGGGTTTTGAAGGTGAAGAAATTTCTATGCTCGAAGAGCTTGCCGCTGATTTAGGTTTTGCTATCACCGCCTACGGGCATCGTCAGGCGGTTGCGCAGTTGGAAAGCGAGCGAACGGAAAATTATGAAGATACCATTCTTTCCTTTGTGAACATGATCGACCATCGGGACACTTATACTGCCGGTCATACCTTGCGGGTCGCTCATTACTGTCAGTTGATTGCCTTGGAAATGGGCTATGAAGAGGAAGAAATCCAGGTATTGAGAAAGGCTGCCATTCTCCATGACATCGGAAAAATCGCCACTCCCGACTCGGTACTACTCAAACCGGGAAAGCTCACCGAAGCTGATTATGACCTGATCAAACTACATGCAGCAGCAGGTTTTGAGATGCTGTCCCAGGTTAAGATGTATCATGAGCTGGCTGAGATTATTCATCAGCATCATGAGCGGCATGACGGTCAGGGATATCCGGTAGGGATTAAGGGGGACGATATTCACCCTTTTTCCAGGATTATGTCCGTGGCTGATGCCTTTGATGCGATGACCACCAACCGTATATATAAGCCGAGAAAAGAATTGGACGAAGTACTGGAAGAGCTTTCCAGTCTCAAGGGGATCCAATTTCATCCTGCCGTAATTGATGCAGCTGTCAAAGCCTTACGGGATATTTCTGTTACTACCAGCATTAATCAACTGCCGGTCACGGAACTTGAGCGCAAACGATTTGCCTATTTTTTTAACGATCATTTGACAGGTCTCTATAACGAAAACTATATGCAAATTATCCTGCAGAATAATCTGGAGTGCTTTGAGTATATCTGTGTCAATACTCTTCATCCTAAAAAATTACAGGAGTATAACAAGAAAGAAGGGTGGGAACAGGGGAATTGGTTTTTGCAGAATTTCGCTGAAGAATTAAGACTAACATACCAAGACAGCTTGGTATTCAGGGCTTTTGGTAATGATTTTATAGTGCTTGCAAAAACTCACAATGAAATCTCCAGGGAGTTGATTAAAACTTTTGAGAGTACTATGGAAACCGAGATAGACATTGAGGTACGTCATGTGGATTTGAGGGAGGACAAGGAATATACTATGAAAACCCTGGAAAAGATGGGAGTGATGGCTGGTTGGGGAGAAAAGAGTGAAAGTGGAGAGGAGGTGAGAGAATAACGGAGTTGATTATTTGTTTTCTTTCAACCTTTGCTGTGCCTGCTCCAGAATCTCGGTAAGAGTCAGTACCTTTGCTTTTGGTGGTTCAAAGATTTTCTTTCGATCTTCTGTGGAGTAGTTCTCGTTAATAAAATCCTGAACGGGAAAGGTTTGGAACCAGCAGTCAAGGACTCGACCACAGGGGAGGCCCTTGTTCACGGTTTTGCAATACTTGAAAATGAGAAAGTGGCCGAGCATTCGGCAGTATCCTTCTTTTTTATCATACTTCTTGACCATATTGTATCTCTCTGTCTGCGGATAATATCATAGGGGCTCACAAAGCATTAGCTGGGGGGAAGGTATATGCAACGATATGAAGTTGCAAGGATTATCTGTTTATTCCTCCTGTACGGGATTTCGTAGGATACCGATATGTTCGATTTCTACCTCTACCACGTCTCCGTCTTGGAGAGGACCTACCCCACTTGGCGTACCAGTGGAAATAATGTCACCTGCTTCCAGGGTAAAGTTTCTTGATATAAAAGAGACAAGTTCCGGGATCTTGAAAATCATCTGGGCAGTGTTACCCTGCTGTACAACTTTGCCATTGAGGCGGCAGATGATATCCAGAGCCTGTGCATTGCCAATCTGGTCAGGGGCTATCACTATCGGTCCGATGGGTCCGAATGTATCCAGGGATTTTCCCCGGAACCATCCGGATTTATCACTGCGTTGCAGGTTTCTCTGGCTGACATCATTAAAACAGGTAAAGCCCTGGATGTGGTGAAAGACCTCCTCGGCAGGTAGATCTTTCACCCGGTCTCGGATAATAATGGCCAGTTCTGCTTCATGATCGGTACGACAGTTTGCAAAATTATATTCATGGAGAAGTCTGGGCAGGATGATTGCCTCGCCGGGACCGATGAGGACATTTGGGGTCTTCGGAAAGAGGACAGGTTCCTGGGGGATCTCATTGGTGAAATTCTGTACGTTAACGGATCCGCTTTCTTTGATATGCTCCAGATAGTTGAGGCCCAAGGCTATGATCTTGGTGGGACGAATTTTAATTTTGCCTCCCTTACTATAGGGTAATTGGATGGACATGATATCGCTTTGGTTTCGGTATTAATCTTTAAGGTTTTCGGGATGGATGATCATCACCGGACAGCTGGCATCCCGGCTCACGGCTTCGGCGATGGAGCCGTAGATCCGCCGCTCAGTTGTCTGACAGTTGTGGCTTGCCATAATGATGAGATCGATATCTTTTTCATATGCATAGGCTACGATTTCTTCTACGGTTTCTCCGATTCTGATGGTTGTGTCCTTTGGGTTGCAATCCTCCAGGTGCTGTGCCACAAAGTTTTCCATGGCTCGTTTTGCTTCGGTCCTCAATACTTTGCCGTAGGTGGTGAACCAGTCTTCTTCGAGGGAGAGTCCTGTAAACTGTTCCGGGCCTGCCAGGGTGTAAAGCAGAAAGAGTTCTGCAGAAAACTTTTCCGTTACGAATTTGGCGTGGGGGAGAACGGCAACGGAACACTCGGTAAAGTCTAAGGGGACTAGAATCTTAGAAAAGCTAACCATAAATTCCTCCTTCTGGGGTGGAGTCCATCCGGAAACGGTCTTTCGGCACGTGCCTGTTATACAAGTTCCGTATGCTTGATCTCGTACGAAGATACTCATTCCCGGATGGGTACGAGTTCAGGATTATTATCTGGACTCGGTGCAACAGGACGAGTGCCAAAGGTAACGCTTCAATTCTTTCCTCTTTTTTGTAGTATAGCACTATAGTCTAACAAATTGAAAAGCAATCGTTCAGGACATCGGAAAAAAATCCTACTTTTTCGCAGGTACTTCTAGAGAGTATTGAACCAATTAATTTTTGTTTCCGACCAGTAAAGAGGAGTGGAAGATCAACTCTGTGCAAGGCTGTAAAAGAATGGTACAATTGCCATCCCTAAATACAAAGTTTTGAAAAGTAATGGAATTTAAAGGTGCTGTGTGGAGGATAAAAGAGTGGAGCAAGGAAAGGCCTTAACGCCGCTGGAAATATATAAGGTCTTGGAGAAAAGCAACTGTAAGCGTTGTATGCTGCCGAGTTGTCTGGCTTTTGCAGCTGCTGTAGTGGGTGGGCAAAAAAAACTGGATGATTGCCCTGTTCTTTCAGAAGAAATAAAAGATTCTCTCTCGGTTAATCTGCAGCAACGCTCTCTTGCCGAGCCGCGGCAGGCCGAATTCATGGAAAAGCTGTTGCAGGAGGTAAAAGATATTGATTTTGCTGCAGTTGCTGCCGGGATTGGGGCTGAGTATGGCAATGGTGTGCTGAGCGTCAGGTCAATGGGGAAAGAGTTTCATGTGGACAACCAGGGCCAGGTGCGTTCCGAGTGCCATATCATTCCCTGGGTGCTGGTACCATTGCTCTCATATATATGTTATCCTAGCCATCAGGAAATTACGGGGCGCTGGATCTCTTTTCGGGAACTCAAGGGAGGGATTGACTGGCAGGGACTTTTTACCAGTCGGTGTGAGACACCGTTGAGGAAGTTGGCCGACGCCCAACCAGAGCTCCTTGGTGATATTGTCGATCTCTTCCAGGGAAAAGAAGTGGAGGGATTTGATGCAGATATTGCTCTTGTCCTGCATCCTTTGCCCCATTTGCCAATCCTTATTTGTTACCAGGCACCGGAAGGAGATCTGCAGTCGGAACTTACCATTCTCTTTGATGAGTGCTGCGGAACTAATCTGCATATTAAGTCTATCTATACCCTCTGTGCCGGCCTGATAAAAATGTTTGAGCAAATTGCTCACAAACATTTTGTCCATAGCTAACAGGTGATCAGGTGTGTTGATTACGATTTGATCTAATATACTATATGAATAATAATTTCTTCTTTCATCTCCGCCCCAGAAAGGTTCCCGCCAGGGCCCTGCGATTCACTCTTACCTGGGGATTAGGTGGGGCTGCGGTCCTCATGGTTTTCCTGCAGTTTTTGACAGGACTGCTGCTGAATTTTTTCTACGAACCCTTTCCGGTGCAGGCATATCTCTCAGTTCAACACATTGACAGCGAACTGTTTTTGGGCAGGCTCATCCGTAATATGCATCACTGGACAGGTCATTTTCTGGTTGTTGTTGTCTGTCTGCATATGGTGCGGGTATTTTTCTGTGGAGCATATTTTACTCCCAGGCGACGTAACTGGTATATGGGCTTAGCTCTTTTTCTCCTTGTCCTGGCAGCCAATTTCACCGGATATCTCCTGCCATGGGACCAGCTGGCCTATTGGGCTGTCACCATCGGCACCGCCATGCTTGCCTATATTCCTGTTGTTGGAGAATCGATTCAGACGCTGTTGCGAGGGGGAGAAGAGGTGAGCGGGGCAACCCTGCGAATTTTTCATACCATCCATACAACGATACTTCCCCTGGGCTTCCTCTTCTGTCTCTCCTACCATTTTTGGTGTATCCGTAAGGCAGGAGGGATAAAAGTTGATGATCAAAACAGGCAGGAATTGCTCCCGGTCATTCCGGAATTATTGGTTCGGGAACTTGCAGCAACAGCCGTTGTTTTCTGTTGTCTTCTGCTTTTTTCCATGCAGTTTGATGCACCATTGATGGCTATGGCTAATCCCGATCTGACCCCGGATACGGTAAAAGCACCTTGGTATTTCCTCTGGTTACAGGAGTTACTTCTTCACTTTCCTCCTGTCTTCGCAATTTGTGTCCTTCCGCTCGCCTTTGGAACATTTTTAGGAATTGTACCTTTTCTTGGACAAAAAGGAGGGAAACCCTTAGCTCTGATTCAAACTCTCTTTGTCAGCTTTTTTCTCGTGATCATTGCATTGACGGTGACAGGGCTTTGGTTCAGGGGAGCTGGAATGAAATTGATAGGGCCGTGGTAAAAAAGATGATGGACAAAAAAAACAGTTCTCCTGTCGACTCCAAGAGAAGGAGTTTTCTCTCTAAGGTATGGATTGGTGTGGGCCTTGTTGCCTTGGCGCAATGTGTTTTTAGTGGGATGGCCTTTTTTTTATCAGGAAGAAAATCCGGTGTTGATCATGGTCAGAAACAGCTTATAGCTGCAGGATCTGTTCATGATTTTCTTCCTGGCACTGTGACCTTGATTCGCCAAGGTCACCTCTACTTGTGCAGACTCGATGATGGTGGTTTTCTTGCAATTTCCAGGAAATGCACGCATCTGGGCTGTGCTGTTCCCTGGGTAGCCGAGCGTAAACAGTTTGAATGTCCCTGTCATGCCTCTACCTTTGATATCATGGGCAATGTGATAAATTCCCCGGCGCCAAGGGCTCTCGATCTCTATTCCATCAGTTTTGAACGTGACATGATCATGATTGATATCATCAGAGCCAGAAAACGGGCCGCCTTTACTGCTGAACAACTGGTTTATGCCCAGGAGCTTGGCTAAGGCAATGCAACGCTGGAAGCTTATTGGCATCATCGCCACGCTTATCATTGTCCTTTCTCTACCGCTCTATATGCTTCAGGAAAAGGGAAGAGAGACCATACCGGAAGAAATTCAAGCGGCAACCTTTGTTGGCAGTGAGGCCTGTGCTAAATGTCACAAGAAAGAGTATGAGGAGTGGCAGCAGTCACACCATGCCAAGGCCATGGCCGTTGCCGATGAAGAAACAGTTCTTGCTGACTTTAATGATACTACGTTTGAGAAACAGGGGATTAAATCCCGTTTTTATCGGAAGGATGGGCAGTTTTTTGTATATACGCGTGGGCCCAAAGGGGAGATGGCTGAGTTTAAAATCAGTCACACTTTCGGCTGGTATCCCTTGCAGCAGTACTTGATTTCTTTTCCTGGTGGTCGGATGCAGTGTCTGCCCATTGCCTGGGATGTGGAGAAGAAAAGATGGTTTCACCTCTATCCGGATCTGGCACTTGATCCTGAAGAGTGGATTTACTGGACAAACCAGGGGCAGAATTGGAATTCCATGTGTGCCGATTGTCACTCCACCGAATTGCGGAAGAATTATGACCCGCTCACAGATTCCTACGATACGCAGTGGGCAGAGATCAATGTGGGCTGCGAGGCCTGTCATGGTCCTGGGTCAAAGCACCTTACATGGTCCGAAAAACCGGAAATGGCCAGAATAGAAGGTGATGATGGCTTGCAGGTGCAGACCTCAGAAATAAGCAGTCAGCAGCAGGTAGAGCTCTGTGCCCCCTGCCACTCCAGGCGTTCCATGCTGGGAGACTATAAACACCAGCAACAGGATTTGCTTGATACCTTAACGCCTAGGTTGTTTGAGGAACGACTCTATTATGGAGACGGTCAGATTTTAGATGAGGTTTATGTGTATGGCTCCTTTGTTCAGTCAAAAATGTACGCAAATGATGTGCGTTGCTCTGATTGTCATAATGTGCACACCATAAAGCTGCATCAGGAAGGAAATGCACTCTGTCTGCAATGTCATCAGGCTTCAATTTATGACAGCAAAGAACACCATTTCCATAAAAAAGTAGGAGAGAAGGCAGAGCCCATCCGAACAGTTGACGGAAAGATTCTTTTTAAGGTGGGTAGTGGGGCAGAGTGTGTTCAATGTCATATGCCGGGGCGGATATACATGGGGAACGATTACCGGCCGGATCACTCCATTCGTATACCGCGTCCGGATCTCAGTGTGGAACTGGGTACGCCCAACAGCTGTAATCGCTGTCATGTTGATCAAACCAACGAGTGGTCTGCTGAGTACACCAGGAAATGGTATGGCAGTAAACAGAAGTATCACTATGGAAGTACATTTAGTGAAGGACGTAATAACGATCCCCAGGCCCAGGACGATTTAATTCAGATTGTCTCCGATAATCTCTCACCTGTCCTTGTTCGGGCAACGGCCCTCTCCTTGCTGGGTAGATATCAGGGAGATGGAGTTGTTGCAGCATTTCGACTCTCTTTGGAGAGTGATGAAGCCATCCTGCGCAGGACCGCACTCATGTTCCTGCCTCCTCTTGACCCTGAGGAACAAATGCAGATGGCCGGGCCGTTGCTGAATGATCCGGTCAAAGGGGTTCGGATAGAGGCAGCCAGGGCATTGACACGTTTTTCCGCTGACCGGCTTAAGCACTTACAAAAACCGTTAGAGCTGGCTTTAAAGGAGTTTGAGGAGATCGCCCTGTATTCAGCAGACTTTGCTGCCTCCAGGCTTAATCTCGGAGCATTGGCTAGTTATCAGGGGAAAACGGAGGAGGCAGAGAGACATTTTAAGAAAGCCGTTGCCATAGATCGTGATTTTTACACGGCTCGAACAAATCTTGCGGTACTCTATTCCAGGCAGGGGAAAAATGACCTGGCCGAAGAGCAATTACGTAGGGCCCTTTCTGTGAATCCTGATCTCCCTGATGTGAACTATTCACTGGGGCTCCTCCTCTCTGAGCAGAAGCAGTATGAAGAGGCGGTAAAACATTTGCGTCAGGCAGCGATCGGCATGCCGAATAATGCACGAGTACATTATAATCTCGGCCAGCTCCTTGCATTTCTCCGCCAGGATCAAGAGGCGGAAACGGCCTTGCTGCAAACCATTGAGATTGATCCACGCAACATGAACTACCTGCAGGCAATTGCACAATTTTACCTGGCTCGGCGAAAGCTTTCCAAGGCAAGGGCTGTTGCAGAAAAGATGGTAACTGCAGATCCCGGCAACCCGCTTGGCCGTCAACTCATACATTTTATAGAGACAAGTGAGTAGTAGCGACGTCTTGGAAGGGTGAATTCAGAAAGGGGGAAGATAGTCAGCTTGCATCCTCTGTTCGATCCATGAATCCTCCAGAGTTCGCGATTGCCTGTTCTGCTATTTTATGAGAAGGTCAATTTTATTCGTGAGTTCCAGCCTCTCATCTCTCCTTCTAGTTGCTAACCACCAATAGGCAAATATGCCTATCTAAAAATAGGTACACTTGCCTGTTGTGTTATTTGGCGCCGTGGGGCATGCTGGGAAAAATATTTTCCTTCTCTGCTTATAGTGTGGGGAACAGTGCCTGCATCTGCGTCTTCATAGTCGGGCTTAATTGCTTGAACAGTTGGGCATTGTACGAGGCATTGTATGGGACTCCGTATGTGGTCATGTCAACATACTCAATAGTCGGATCAGTGAAAGTGATTGGTGGTGTTGCAGTATGATCAGGTGTGCCTTGTGGCCGACTCGGGTCTATACTTGGAAGTGATATAGCTGTACCCGGCTGTATATCATAATTTACACTATTCACGGTTAAGTTCTGCTGAACTATCTGCTGCGTCGCGATCGCATATTTTCGTGATGTTGCCGCGGGCGAACCCTCTGCAACTGCCGGATCAACGTTGACCGTCTCGATGGAGATGCTGTAGTCACTGTTCAGGTAGATCTCGAATGTACGAAACTGCTGCGGAAAGTCATGCAGCGATGAGGTCTCCACCTGCCAGAAACCACTTTCTGGAGTTGTATCGTGGAGGGTAGGCGACTTGAAAGCCTTAACAGTATTGAGATGACGATGACCGGCTATCCACATCAGCAGGTTCGGTGTTTCCCAGAGTTTTTGCACCAGCCCTGCCAGGTCTACGGCATTCTGGACATCAGTAGACGCATCACCAAGGGGTTGTTTCGGAACCTCAGTACTAGTACTACTCATGTTGCCACCAAGCCACCATTCGGTCTCGGCAGCAATATTGACCACAGCAATCGGGATATGTGCCGCAATAATCATCAACTGATTGGCAGCCTGACCGTCTGCAAGTTCGGCTTGCAGCCAGGCCCATCGTGCCTCATCAAGAAATCCGTGACCGTGAATATCCACAGATTCGTCATCTTCCCGCTGGGTGTCATCCAGCACAATAACCTTAAGCGGTATATCTGACTTGGGCACAAAACTGTAACAGGCAAATCCGGCTTTATCGTTTTCCGGGACCAGATGAAAATTTGGATTGGATGCAACCAGGTTGAAACCGTGTCCAACCGGACCTGTGGTTGTCTTAAAAAATTCCTGGATCCATTCCGTTCTCAGCAGGGACCGGCGATTGGGGTCAGCAGCAACCTTTGTTTGAGGAATGGGGGGATTATCAACAGACCCATAATTGATAATGGTACCGTATGGGGTTGAACCATCAATGACACCCGCATAAAATCGTGGGGTACTGTTCTTCAGATTTTCCACGCTGAACATGGCCGGGAAGGTTGAACCGTACGGGACGAGAAAATCCGGGACGGACCAGACAGTATCGCTGAGAAAGGAATCGCTGAGAAAGGTATCCGCAGGCCAGTTTGCATAGGGAGGGAACGAACCCAGCAAAAAGTGGTCATGGTTGCCGATGGCCTGATAGAAAGGGATCGATTTATTCAGTCCCGCAGCCTGGAACGGTTTTTGATAATCGATGGTCTTGGCACCAAGATGGGCGCCGGAGCTTGGGGTGATGACCTTGCCGTCAATAACGTCAATATACCATCTGAGTTCGTTGTACGATGTACAGTTACAGGTGTCGCCCAGAGAGATGAAAAAATCAAAGGGGTTTTTCTTGTGCAGGGCATTTGCCGTCTGAATGGCGGCATCCAGAACATGGGTTGTGTACATCATGATCGGCGAATAAATAGACGTATTAGCCCCGGAAAATTTTTGATCATATTGCTGGAGGTAGATGAACGAGTTTGGTGCCTCCTTGTCCGTGATATGGATATCGGTCATGGCAAAAAAGTTCAGGAGTTTTGTCGCTTTTGTGACTGAAGTGGGATTAAAGTCGTTCGGCATGATATCCGTCCGCTGTTTTATCGGGAGACCCCAGTCTATATACTCCCATATCCCATAGCCTCTACTGTCATATTCTGGAACTCTGTAAAGTTCAGTAATCGCGAGACCGGGACTGCCATTGGGGCTGAGAGCAGGGGTAGAAGCAGGATCATTGGGAGGAAGATCACCCAGAATATATGGAAATGAGATCATTCTCTCAGCCGTGGTCTTAACCGTGGAATCAATCGGATACCTTTGTTTTGTGCGGCTCAGGAGAAAAAGAGAACCCTGATCCAGCGGGGCAAACGAGGCGAAAGACATATATGTAGTTGTGCCGGCGAAATATTTTACAAACTGCCGCCGGGTTAATTTATTGCTCTTTTTTGTATCATCGTTGACGTTTATCACAATATTCTCCTAAAATTTGACTACAGAGTCACATCTTTCCCATTTCTAAGGAATTGATGCATGCCATGTAGAAATGCTATGCTCAATAATTTTATTTATCAATTAAATTTTGTGAATACATCATGATCAATAATCCGTATAATTCAGTGCTGCTGCTGTGGGCATACAATATTCAGCAATATTCAGGGACATATACCAGCTTCCTGTTGAATGCACCTCACCTTAACTCACCGTCGACCTGGAAAAAAATAGGGTCATGTCTCCGGTAATTTCATTGGACTGTTAATGTCAGTCGGCAATAGTGGAGATCAGTTTGGAAGAGCTGGTCAAATAACCAATAGCGCAAGCGTGACATCCTTTTCAGTCCCCTTTTTCATGTGGCCGTCAATCATGCATTTTTATAGACACAAAAGAGCAGTGGCTATATATTGTTGCGCCTTAACGTTGAGGGGTATTTTTGACAGACATGCTAATTGTCACTGCAAACCCGGAGGGTTGACAGTTTCTTGCCGTGACAGTTCCCTGACAGGTCTCAATGCAGGTTTTTACTATAGCAAGTCCAAGACCGACTCCGCCTGAGTCTCTGTCCCTGGCAGGTTCAGGACGAAAAAACGGTTCAAAAAGCTGGTTGACGAGGTCTTCCCGCACACCTGGTCCGGCATCTCGAACCTCTATTATAACTTTATCTCGTTTCTTTTTGGCGGATAAGTATATCGGTCCGGTATCTGCGGCATATCGCACACTATTTCTGATAAGATTGGCCAAAGCACGGGACAGGAGTTCCGGGTCGGCTATGACCCTGATTTCCGGTTCAATTCGGGTGATGAGTTCTAAGTTGGGGGGGCAGTTCACGTTGCACCGCCTTTTGGACCACTGGTAAAAGTTCTATGAACTCCAAACGTACTTTTTCCTGATTCATTGCTGCTTGAGAAAAAGAGAGTAATTCGTTGACCAGGTTCGACATGTGTGCCACATCCTCCATGACATCGGCCACCCGTTCCTGGTTCTTTTTGTCCACCCGTTGTTCCAGGATGCCAAGTCCCAGCTGAATACGAGCAATGGGAGAGCCAAGTTCATGCGCAACATCTCCCAGAAATCTTTTCTGACCCTTGACGAAACCATGGAGGCGCGAAGTCATATTGTTGATTGCGCCTCCGAGGCGACCAATTTCGTCCCTGCGCAGTTCTTTAGTTTGTACATCAAACTTTCCGCGGGCGATTTCTTCAGCCACGCAGGTCATGCGGGCAAGTGGCCGGGTAATATGCCGGACAAACGGTATCCATAGCACTACAGATATCAAGATTATCACAGCAGCAACAATCATCCATGGCAGGGGGTCAAAGAAAAACCCGTTTCCTGTTATGGAACTTGAGACGGCCAGAAGCATGGCCAAGCGTGGTGGATCTGTCGGTTCCAGGACTACCGGTATCCAGATACCTGTCCAGTAACGGGTGGGATTTGTGGTTCGCATCATGAACCTGGATTCGGAGTCGTGCTTCTGGTGGTTCCTCTTTGCCTCCCTGTTTTCGGACTTGTAATCCCGATCGTGATCCTGCTTGTCACGTAAATGATGATTCGGCCCTTCTTCAAAATAGCGTTGTTCGTGCCTGAGTCGCTGAGAAAAGTTTTCCAGTGGCGGCTTTGCCGGGCGGGTGAGCATGGCCTTTTCGAAAACTACTGCTGGGATAGAAAGATCGGTTGGCGACATCTGTACGCCGTTTTTGAACACCAGGGCGAAGTCAACCTGGTAGATATTGCCGTGACGGATGAGTACCTCGGACCAGTCAGTTTTGGGCAGCCGGTTCAGGTCGTGCGTAATGAGCTTTCCTGCGATTTGTATTCGGTCTGAAGCCTGACGGCCAAGGAGGGCATGTAGGTCGATATGGGATTGGAAGGAAAAGAATATGACCAGTACCGAGGCCACAAGTACCAGATTGAGAAAGGCCCAGAGGAGAATTTTGGCGAATAAGGAGGAAAAGAGTCTCATGATTCCAGTTTGTCCGGAGTGCAGAACATATAGCCTGCTGTGCGTACGGTTTTGATAAATTTAGGTTGGCGGGGATTGTCTCCCAACTTGCGTCGAAGTGACGAGATGTGGACATCAATCGAACGGTCAAAGATTTCATAACATCGGCCAGCCGTGGCTTCCAGAAGTTGATCCCTGGTCAGTATCCGTCCGGCAGCTTTGGCCAGACAGAGCAGTAAATCAAACTCTATGGGAGTTAGAGACAGTACTTCCATTTCTAAGCGGACTGTTCGCGAGGCCTGATTGATGGATAAATCCCCCAGCATCAGCAGAGGAAGGTCAGTGGCTGCGATGGTGGGTTGCTTAGTTTTGTTGTGTCGACGCGTCACGGCCCGCAGGCGTGCCAGAAGTTCACGGGTGGAGAAGGTCTTTGGGAGATAATCATCAGCCCCCAATTCCAGACCGACTATCCTATCGGTTTCGTCTCCACGGGCGGTTAGCATTAAAACAGGAATGTCCGATTCTCGACGCAGTTTTTTGAGCACTTCAAAACCATCCATTTCGGGCATCATGACATCAAGTATTATGACATCAAAGCGACCGGAACATGCCTTGTGCAATCCTTCGCTACCAGTGTGAGCACTCTCAACAACATAGTCCATAGGTTGCAGGTAATCTCTTACCAGGCGGCATAATTTTTTGTCATCATCGATAATAAGGACTTTCATTCAGGATAATAGGTCTGTGGCATATGGCCTGATTTTCTCGCGCATCTTCTCTGAGTGCATTATTGCTCTCTCTCATTGTTCATGTTCCGAGACCTTGAAGCAATGCCTTTTACAATAGCTTTACAATATATCCCTATTCGCATCATAAAATCTTTACATCCCTCCTGTATAGTTTTTTCAAGAACGAGGAATAATTCCTCAAAAAAAATAAACATAAGGAGGTTTACGATGGAATCAAATGGCAAACACAAGTTGGTAAGATATGCAGTTGTTCTCCTGGTTACAATTTTTCTGGTACCCTCATTTGCAGGAGCTCGTATGCATGGTGATGGCATGCCGGACAGGGAGAGCAACATGAAAAAACATGCAATGCTCCATTATGGCATCTGGCGTAATAGTACTATGGTCAAGAGTCTGGGGCTTACAGATCAACAGGTTCAGCAGTTTAAGGATGCTGAATTTTCCGAGCGTGAAAAAGGACTTGCTTTGAAAGCGCAGCTCGACATGCTGCGCCTGCAGATGAATAAAGCATTTGCTGAGGAGAGTCCTGATGAGGCGGCTGTACTTATGCTTGCCTCACAGGTCGCTGATCTGCAAGGGCAACTTTCTATCCTAAAAATCAAATCGCGTTTGACAATGGAAAAGTTGCTGAATGCAGAGCAACGACAAAAGCTGAAGACAGAATATGACGGGCATCATGGTAGACGAGACTATGATTCCCATCATTCCATCCACGGTGGACCTGAAACAAATAGATAATATAGAGCATACAGGATGGAGTAATCCCTACTTTGCAGCTTGCTTTTGACTGGGCAGGCTGCAAAGCTGATGCATTAATCTTTAAAGGATGAATTGTAATGAAAATACATTCTCATAAAACATGGTTGTCACCTTGTGTTGCCATAAGCTTTATCATTGTTGTCCTGACAGGACTTTTGATGTTTTTTCACCTTGAAAACGGATATCTGAAAAATCTCCATGAATGGATCGGTCTTCTTTTTGGGGTGGCAGGTATCGTTCATCTGCTAATGAACTGGCCTTTGTTTGTTTCATATTTAAAGAAACGAGGTGCTCTACTTTCAGTTATGTCGGTTGTGTTTCTCTCAATGCTTTGCCTGCTCAATGGCAACAGTGCTCAACATGAGCAAGGTCTGCATGGAAAATATCAATCGCATGGCCTGCAGCAACATGGCAAAAGCTTCAGGAATTGAAAAGGTAAGGTTAAGGAATGATCAGTTGTAAAAGCGTATGTTTTTAGTGTGTTCAGAAACAATAAAAACCAAAGCAAGTAGATATCGTGTTGATACAAAAGAAACAGAAGGCAGATGAAAAGTACTATATGAAAAATCATCGGTAACAACCAGTGACAGAATTGAAAATCTGAACCTTTCACAATTCCTTCCTCGGGCAAAGTCCTTTTCTTTAAAATGTTTTCTGATTACGTATGAAGCTCAGCCATTTTTTTCGTCATTCCCGCGGGAAGCTAGGAGCTTGGCATGTGGCTGGATCCCCGCCTACGCGGGAATGACATTTCTGGGTGCAATCGTTTTTATATTTTTATCAGTAGGTTCTGCTTTGTATGTATGGGGTTGGCTGAGCTTTGTACGTAATCAAAAAATGTTTTCGTACTGATTTGAGCCTCACCAAGGTGAGTCTTTTGTTGGAATGAACGGAGTGCCTGATCCGCAGATGTTTTCTGTGTGTTAAAGTACACCGTTTTATACGGTGGCGACTGGGGTTTTCGCCTTCTCCTGATATTGGCATTCCAGGAATATTTGTTTGGAACAGTTGGCGCAGATCTGCCTATCCAGTTTTCCATAAATGTCGGACAGGGCCTCCTCTTTTGTGTCGTATATATAATCTGTTCCGATATCGAGAAGATAGTTGGAAAATCGGAAATGAACACAGACACCTTCTTTGAGATTGTAGAGGTATAACCTGCCTCCTGCCGCTTCTTTTTCTCTGGCCAGTTGAAGAAGGAATTCCGCTCCGGCCATGTCGATGAAATTAATACCGCTTGCTAGCATCAATAAATGCTTCTGTTCCGGATTATTGAACTGCATTTCCTGTAGACGGTCTTTGACATGATTTACGGCTCCGAAATAGAGGGAACCGTCTATGCGTACGATTTTTAACTGAGGGCATTCAGGGAGCATGGGATCGGATGTAAATGAGCGGTCATCCTGGCGAGGGTCAGGAATTATGGAGAGGATACGCGGGTGGGAGGTACGGTTCAGGTACATGACCAGTGAGAGGGTAACCCCAAGAAGGATGGCGAATTCCAGTTCCAGAAAGAGGGTGGCAAAAAAGGTGGTTGCCATGATCATGCTTTCCATGCGGCTGGTTTTGAGTATTTTAGAAATATGGGTGAAATCGATCAGTCCCCAGGCTACCAGAAAAAGAATGCCGGCCATTGCGGTATTGGGGAGATAAGCTGCCAGAGGGCCGACCAAGATGACAAGAAAAATGAGCAGGCTTCCGGCAAAGATTGCGGCCATGGGGGTTTTTGCCCCGGCCTGAAAGTTGATTCCGCTTCTGTTGAAAGAGCCGGTTGCCACGTATCCGGAGAAAAAACAGCCGATAATATTTGACATTCCCTGTCCGATAAATTCCTGGTTGCCGTCCAGATTCTGTCCGGTTCGGTCAGCCAGGGTGCGGGCAATGGAAATAGCTTCGGTCAGGGCAAAAAGGGTCATCGCCACTGCTGCAGGAGCCAGCATTTTGATATTATGCAGGGTGAAATGGGGGGCTGACAGGGGAGGCAGGGTTGCAGGCAGAGCACCCACAGAAGCAATCTGTGTTACTTCGGATCCCAGCGTACGGGTCATGAGCAGGGTGGCAAGGCTGCCTACCAGCATGGAGATGATCATATAGGGAAATTTGGGCCAGTAGCGCTTGACCAGCAGGCCGGAGAGCAGAGTGATCGTACCTGCGGCAGCGGCATAAAGATTAACTTCATCCAGGCGATTGATCACCCCTAGAAGTGTTTCATAAAGATGGTTGCTGCGCGGCAGGGTGAGACCGAGAAAGTGTTTGAGCTGGCTGGCGGCGATGAGAATGGCAGCACCGGCAGTGAATCCGACTACAACGGAATGAGAGATGAAATTGACCAGGGCTCCGAAACGAGCCAGGCCCATGCCAAATTGCAGGAGACCTACCATCATGGTCAGAGTCAGGGCCAGGGAAACGTATTCTGCAGAGCCGGGAGGAGCATAAGCGCTCAACGATGAGAAAAGGACAATGGATGCAGCGGTGGTTGGTCCGGAAACCAGGAGCCAGGATGAGCCGAAGAGGGCGGCGATAATGGCCGGTATCATGCCTGCATAAAGACCGTATTGTGGAGGCATTCCGGCGATTGTGGCAAAAGCTACTCCCTGAGGCAGAGCAACAAAGGCTCCGGTGAGGCCGGCAATCAGATCATCTCGGAAAGTACTGGTTGTGACCCTGGGCCACCATTTAAGGAAAGGCATGAAGGTGTTCAGCCTGGCGAATGGCCCTGCTTGAGAGCTTTTTGTATCCATAGTGTTGGTCGGAAGAAGAGAGGTGAAAACTATTGATACCGAGGCGGATCATATACAGATGGGGCTTGCCATCGGGAGGAAGAAAAATATTAATTTTTTTTTAATATAACAGAAAAAAGCAGGCTGACACTAAAGAAATATTCTATTCATGCAAGAGAGACCTGTCCAATTCAACTCACTTCTTTTGCTGGTTCAGTCTGCTGGATTCTGATGGGTTGTGTTTGTAATCCAGCAGCCTTTCGTTACTCGGCGTAAATCGCTGAAGAAAAAACATCCGGATTATCAATTGGTTACAAGGAGTCTTGGAGGATTCGTTCTATCAGGGCCGCATCATAGTTTTTCATTCTCCAAATTTTTGCAAGGGTGATCGCATTTTCAGCGATCTTGGAGATATCTTCGGAGGGGATAGTTAAGGCAGTGATTGTGGTTGGGCTGTTAATTTTTGTGAACCAGGCAGTCAGAGCTTCGATACCTTTTGCTGCCTTCTCTTCAATGGATCCTTCACGGATGTCAAAGACCCGTTCACTGAACTGGGCAAAACGTTCCGGTCGTTGTTTTGCCTGGTAGCGCATCCATCCGGGAATAACAGCAGAGAGCCCTGCACCATGAGGTACATTGTAGAAGGCAGAGAGGGAGTGTTCGATCATGTGCATGGGAAAACCGACTTTGCCCAGGCCTGCACCGGTGAGGCCGTTTAAGGCCAGGGTGGCAGTCCACATCAGGTCGGCACGAGCCTGGTAGTCGCCAAGGTCGGCCAGCACACGGTTGCAGCTGTGCATGGCATTAATAACAAGTCCCTCCATGAGCCGGTCCTGGACCGGAGTGGCTGGGTCTTCCGTGGTAAAATAGAATTCCAGGACATGGGCCACAGCATCCACTGCTCCGTAGGCGGTGTAGTGAGCAGGGACAGAGCAGGTTGTTGCCGGGTCGAGTATGGAGGTCTTGGGATAGAGGTGTCTGTTGGCAAAACCGAACTTCTGACAGGTGTTCTCGTTGGTGATAACCATACCCGAATTCATTTCCGAGCCGGAGGCAGCCAGGGTGAGAACCGTAGTCAGGGGGAGGGGAGACTTGACACTTTTCTTGCCGGTGAAAAATTTCCAGACGTCATGTTCCACGGTGGCCCCGGCACAGATGGCCTTGGCCTCGTCGATAACAGAGCCTCCGCCTACAGCACAAATCACCTGACATTTTTTTTCTTTGGCAAGCACTATTCCCTCTTTGACGTGGGAAAGGATTGGGTTGGACAGGACTCCTGGATGTTCTGTTATTTCAGCGCCGGCAGCAGTGAGTGACTGCAGGACTTGATCATATACTCCATTTTTCTTTATCGAACCGGACCCGTATACCAGGAGGACCTTGGTTCCGAAGAACACGGTTTCCTTGCCGATGGCGGGGATGGTATTGCTGCCGAAAAGGATCTTGGTGGGATTATGAAAGACAAAATTTTGCATGGGATACCGGGGTTAGATATGGCGAAAAGATGCTAGAGTAAAGAGGAAAAGACCCTGGTCAGTTTGATGAATTGATCAAGGTCCAGGACCTCTGCCCGGACGGTGGGGGAGAGGTCTGCACGGACAATGGCATCTTTGGTCAGATTTTTAGTTATCGCCTTGTCTCCTGCAGCCGCAGCACGAAAAAATCCGGCGGCAGTGAGGGTGTTAAGCAGGGTCTTTCTCCTCTGGCTGAACGCTGCCCGCACGATCTGTTGAAAGAGGCTGTAATCATAGGCGACTGGGATTTCTTGTTCTTGCTTGTTTTGATTGAATTCAATACGTACCACAACGGAATCGATCTTGGGACGGGGATGAAACTCGGCTGGTTTCAGGGTGAGCAGTTTTTTTACTGTGGCACAGCTTTTAAGAAGGACAGTGGGAATGCCATACTGCTTGGTTCCAGGCTGGGCTGTCAGTCGATCAGCCACCTCTTTCTGCAGCATGACGGTGGCCCAGTCCATCTTTTCCTGGTGCTCAATGAGTTTGAAGAGAAAAGGATTGGAAATGGAGTAAGGGAGATTGGCCATGATCTTCAGCGGTCCCTGGCTTAACCTGAAAAACTCGTCAAAATCGGCCTTGAGAATGTCCTGGTGTAGGAGGGTAACATTATCGGGAAGGTCTTTCTTCTCATGGTGAAAACGAACCAGTCCGCTGTCCACTTCCAGTCCAATGACTTGACTGGCCTGTTCGGCAATGGGCTGAGTCAGGGCTCCGAGACCTACTCCCACTTCAATGATAATATCATCAGGAGTGATTTTACCGCAGCGGGCAACTGCTTCGGCTGTGGATTTATGGACTAAGAAGTTCTGGCCTAATTGTTTTTTTGGCGCAAGCTGCTCTTCTCGAAGAGATTTTCTGGTTTCACTGTAACGAGTCATGGTGGAATTGGTCCTGGCAGAGTGGGTGATTTACTTTTTATTCTGCCGCAGAATATGTTTTTCCCTGCGTTTTGCTCTGATTTTGATAAATAGGCGCAGGGTGAAGAAATAGAAAATAATAGCTGTGGGCAGGGCAAGAACAATCCCTCCTGTCAGCATGACAATGATGACTTCGGATCCAAGGTTGGCCAGCATCTGGAGCGATTCTTTGAATCCCTGGCCGGAAATGATGGCATCAAGGATTCCACCGGTCTTGGCCCAGGTGATATGATAAGGCGTCAGAAAATTGCCGATGACCATACAGAAGTAGTAGAGAGGAATGTAGGTCAGGGGGTTACTGATGGCCAGACTGGCGAAAAGACCTGCCATGACTGAGGTCCGGGTGAGAACGCATATGGCAATAATCCCTATGGTGTGTAACGGCATTACCGGCATGGTCCCGATCAGGGCGCCGATAAAGCTTCCCCAGGCAATTGATTCGGGATCACCTTTAATCCTTACAAATCTGAGATAATAATATTTTTTTAGCCGTGTCAGGTTCATTCAATAATGCGCAACGATTCGTTGTCTCGATGAGAGAAAACTCTAGCTGTTAATAAAAAATGTAGTTGTTGATAGTAAGACATATTGAAGAAGAATTTGAAAGATGAAAATTGATTCCATTATCATTTTCTTTGTATATTGTTATCAACAACATGCAAATCAGTTGAGGATATGCTTCTCTCTTCGTCTTTCCCGTATTTTAATGAAGAGCCGAAGAGAGAAAAAATAACTGGCTATGGTAAAAGGCAGGGCGAGGACCGATCCTCCTGCCAGGAGGACAATGACCGCTTCGTAGCCAAGACCGGCTAATGCCTGCAGAGATTCCAGGAATCCTGGTTTGGCAAGAAGGATGTCTAGTACACTCTTGATTCGTTCCCAGTTGAAGTCATAGGGCGTTATGAAATTACCGATGACCGTGGAAAGGTAGTACTGGGGGACATAAGTAAAGGGATTGCAGACAATGAGGCTGGCAAGCAATGCGGCTATGGTGGAAGTCCGAGTGAGAAAGGTAACGATCAGGTTGATTAGGGTGTGAAAGGGGATAATGGGGGTGATGCCGAAAAAGGTGCCGATGGCAGTTCCCCAGGCAAGGGATTGGGGATCTCCTTTCATCCTGAGGAATTTCAGATAATAATAACGGCTGGTACGTTTCAGGTTCATGGGATTGCTTGTCAGGAAAGTATGGAACGGCAATAGACATCACGGTCATAGGAAAAAACCGGGTCCTGTCGATGGGCCTGGATACCGGCGAGAGCTATCATGGCTCCATTGTCGGTACAGTAGCTGGGCCTGGGGAAAAAAAACTGTTTCTGTTCTTCCCTGCAGCGTTTTTCCATAACCTCTCTTAAACGGGGATTGGAAGAGACCCCCCCGCCCATGACTATGGTGTCAACTCCTTGTTGACGAGCTGCCAGCAGGGTTTTCTCTACCAGCACTTCTACCACTGCTTCCTGGAATGAGGCGCAGATATCAGAGAGGGGGAGGGAATTGTTTTTTTGTCTCTCTGTATTACAGTAGTTAAGAACAGCAGTTTTAAGTCCGGAAAAGCTAAAATCCAGGGAACCTTTTTCTAGCCAGGAACGGGGAAAGCGGATAGCATCTGGACTTCCAGATGCTGCTTCGCGGGAGACTATCGGGCCACCTGGGTAAGAAAAACCAAGGAGTTTCGCTACCTTGTCAAAGGCTTCTCCGGCCGCGTCATCTCTGGTTCTGCCAAGTAGGGTAAAGGTGGTGAAATCTTTGGCCAGGTAGATGGAACTGGTTCCTCCTGAGACCACCAGAGCGATAAAGGGGAATGATGGCTGTTCTTTTTCGAGGAAAACCGAGAGGATATGACCTGCCATGTGGTCTACTCCCACACAGGGGGTTTTATGTACAAAAGAAAGCGCCTTGGCATAGGAGAAACCGACCAGAAGCGAACCGATGAGGCCGGGTCCTTGGGTAACAGCAATGAGACCAATGTCTTCCAGGCTGACTGCAGCCCTTTGCAAGGCCTCATTAACCACTGGGACAATGGATTCCAGGTGACTTCTTGAGGCAAGTTCGGGAACCACCCCGCCAAAGCGGGTATGTATCTGATCCTGGCTGGTGAGAACGCTTGAGAGCAGAGTGAAATCGTCTTTCAGTACTGCTGCAGCCGTATCATCGCAGGAGCTTTCTATTCCAAGGGTCAACATGATTATTTTTTTAAAATTGCTTCATTTTGGTTAGTCTTTGTTCTTTGCCTCCTGATCTCTGGCGGCTGTGTCGGGAGAAATAAATAACTGCTGGCAGAAAAGGAGCAATCAGAGTAAGAGGAGGCCACTATAAAAGCCCTCTTCCGGAAAGTCAATGGGGCTGATGCATTGAGCGTTAAGAGTGAAAAAAATAGTTACGTTAATAGTTACGTTGTTACCTCTGGTAACCATAGTGACTGAGGGTAAGGGGCTGTAAAAAAAATAACATGACTGATATTACGCTTAGGTTTGTGCCAGGTTTGGAGGCGGTGATTGAGTAAAACCGCAGGCATAGCAGGGCTATGTTGAGGATTTTGCGATTGAGCCGCATTCAAACCTGGCCCGAAGATAAGATGTAAGATTGGCCATGTTATTTCATTACAGGCCCTAAGTCAAAAAACTGGTTTAACGATGAATAAACAAATGAAACCCACGCAAGAAAATAATGAGTTGGTGGACATGTTTTCCCGAACAATTTCCTACCTCCGTCTCTCCCTTACTGATCGTTGTAATCTTCGCTGTGTCTACTGTATGCCGGAAGATGGGGAAGAGGGGGGCTTGAAGATTCTGCAGCACAGTGACTTGCTCAGCTATGAAGAATTGCTGCGCGTTATCAAGGTGGTTGTAGACATGGGAATGAATAAGCTGCGACTTACCGGAGGTGAACCCCTGGTGCGGCGCGGGGTAATGGATTTTATCGCAGCTTTGTCAAAAGTAAAGGGTTTGGAAGAGATTCGTCTGACCACCAATGGGGTCCTTCTTCAGGAAAAGGCTGCCGGGTTGTTTGATGCAGGAATCCGAAAATTGAATATATCCCTTGATACCATGCGGCCCGAACGTTTTAAGGAAATCACCGGAGCGGATCTCTTTGAGCAGGTATGGCAGGGAATTGAAACTGCTGTGGAATTGGGTTTTGAAATAAAACTCAACGTGGTGGCCATGAAAGGGATCAACGATGATGAGTTCGTGGATTTTGCAAGGCTTGCTTTGGAAAAGCCTTATCAGGTGCGTTTCATAGAATTTATGCCGGTAGGTAAGAACAGTACCTGGGATAAACGCTATTATATTCCGTCAACTGAATTAAAGGAAATGATAGGAAAGGTTGGGACACTGGAGGCCTTGTCCGGTTGTCGGATGGATGGGCCTGCCAAGGTTTATTCTCTTACCGCTGCAGATGGATCCAAGGGAAGAATCGGATTTATCAGTCCAATCAGCCATCATTTTTGCGATACATGCAATCGCCTGCGCTTGACCTCAGCAGGGACACTCCGTGCCTGTCTGCTCCATGATCATGAGGCCGATCTCAAGGCGCTTTTACGCAGCGGTGGCAGCGACAAAGAGATCAGGGCACTCATTAAACAGACTATTCTCGACAAACCCAAAGGTCACACCCTGGCGGAAGATCTGGCTAACTGTGAAGGACAGATGTCACGCATCGGTGGATGAGTCTGTTCTTGGGTAGGAGCCCAGCCATTCAAAATAGGAGCAGACCTCTTTTAAGGTTTCACAGCAATCCTTGATCTTCGTGTCATCTATATGGCCCATCAGGTCGATGAAAAAGAGATACTTCCAGTGTTTGCCTTTGATGGGGCGCGATTCGATCTTGGCCAGGTTGATGTCTGCGTCGGAGAGGATAGTGAGTATTTCGTTTAAAGCTCCGGGGCGATCCATGAGTCCAAGGAGAAGAGATGTCCTGTCCGCACCACTTGCTGAAGGCGACTCCTTGCCGATGACCAGGAAGCGGGTGGTGTTGCCGCGATAATCCTCTATGCCGCTGACCACCACCTGCAGATCATAGGTTTTGATGGCAAGTGATGTGGCGATTGCTCCGATGTTGGGGTTGTTGGCTGCCATTTGGGCTGCCGCACCTGTGGAAAAGACCGGCAGGGTGGGGCGGGAAGGGAGATGCTTGCGCAGCCATTCACGACACTGGGCCAGGGGTTGAGCATGGGATGCCACGGTCTGAATATCGTTGATGTCGCCTGAACGGCAGACCAGATTGTGGGTGATATCCATCCGCATTTCCCCGCAGATCTTGATCTTATACTTCATGAAGGAGTCAAGGGTGGAAAAGACTGCTCCTTCAATGGAGTTCTCCACAGGGACGATACCGTAGTCGGTACGCCCTTTTTCCACCTCGGAAAACACCTCGTCGATGGATTCCATAGGGCTGTAAGTGGCTGAATGACCGAAGTACTTTACTCCTGCAAGATGGCTGAAGGTCGCTTCCGGTCCCAGGTAGGAGACGTTGATCTTTTGCTGAGAGAGCCTGCAGGTAGTGATGATCTCATGAAAAATTGAGTGGAGCGCCTTGTCAGGGAAAGCTCCGTTGTTCAAGCCGGTCAGGCGCTGGTATATCTGTCTTTCCCGCAGGGGGTCCCATTTGGCTCGTTTGCTCTCGTCTTTGAGTTGACCGATGGATTTGGCCAGTGCCAGTCTCTCTTTAAGAAGATCAAGAACCTGGTTGTCTATACTGTCGATACCGTCTCGTACCGTTGTGATGTCGTCGGCATTTTCTTTTGCCATTTAGATTCCTTCTTGAGTATGATCGTAAATAAGTAATTAGGGTCATAAATACATATGAGGAAAAAATACAATAACATCGGAATGTAGGTCAAAGAAAAAAGTATGTCAAGGTGTAAAAAAGGACTGGTATAAGCGTCCCCGGCAGGATATGATCAGGACTGCTTTTTTTTTAAGATACGGCTTATGTAAAGCCGGTGGGAGTTCTTCAAGCAAACCAGTCTCGTCTGTTTTTATAGTTTTTAGTTAACATAAAAACAGTAAAATGCATATAAAAGAGAAAACGACTCATGAGCGACAAACCAGTACAGAAGAGTTACGAGGAAATTAATGCCAGAATTAAGGCCGGTGAGGCAGTCATTGTCACGGCTGAAGAGATGGTTGATATCGTTAAAGCGAAGGGTGCAGAGGGTGCGGCCAGAGAAGTTGACGTAGTGACCACCGGAACCTTTTCGCCCATGTGCTCCTCCGGCGCTTTTCTTAACTTTGGCCAGATGACTCCTACTATTAAGGCCTCTAAAGTATGGATAAACAAGGTTGCCGCCTATGCAGGTTTAGCAGCTGTGGATGCTTACATCGGGGCCACTGAGCCTGCTGAAGATGATCCTTTGAACAAGGTCTATCCGGGTGAGTTTCGTTATGGCGGAGGTCACGTGATTGAGGATCTGTTGGCTGGAAAGAAACTTTTGTTTGAGGCCAAGGCCTATGGGACTGACTGTTATTTGGCAACCAAGATGAAAAAGGAGCTCACCCTGGCAGATCTCCCCTATGCTTTGCTCTGCAACCCGAGAAACGGTTATCAGAATTATAACTGTGCGGTGAACCTGTCGGACAAAACTGTTCACACCTATATGGGAACTCTCAAGCCACACTGTCGAAATGCCAATTACTGCAGTGCAGGTGAATTGAGTCCTCTTTTTAATGATCCCCATTATCAAACAATCGGTGTCGGCACCAGGATTTTTCTGGGGGGCGGTATCGGCTATGTGACCTGGCATGGGACACAGCATAACCCTAACGCATCCCGGGCTGAGAATGGAACACCGGTACGGCCGGCAGGAACTCTTATGGTCCAGGGGGATTTGAAACAGATGTCCGCACGGTGGATTCGTGGTGTTTCAATCCTCGGATACGGCAACACCCTGGCTGTGGGAATGGGGGTCCCTATTCCCATTCTCAATAGTAAAATGGCCGCCTATACCGGAGTTTCTGATGCGGAACTATTTACTCAGGTTATTGACTACGGGTTTGATTATTCAAACGGTATCTCCAGAACCTATGGTGAAGTGAGCTATGCTCAGTTGAAATCGGGTACCATTGAGGTAAACGGTAAGAAGGTGATCACTGCTCCGCTGTCCAGTCTTCCCATGGCTCGGGAAATTGCAGAAACACTTAAATCCTGGATGAAGGATGGTAAATTTTTCCTCAACCCGCCGGCTCAATTGCTACCTGATGCAGACGAGTGTAAGGGATAGGTGGACTGTCAGGAAAAATATACGGCTCTCACTGATGTGCTGAAGAGTTATGAGCGTGTGGCGGTGGCATTTTCCGGAGGTGTGGATTCCACCCTCCTGCTGCACGCGGCTCGTTCTGTTCTGGGTCAAAAAAATGTCTTTGCTCTGCGGGGACTGTCAGAACTGGTTTCCCAAGCGGAACGAAACAGTGCTGAAAATGTTCTGACGGATATGGGTGTTACTACCCAGGAAAGGATTGAGTTAGCGCTTCATCCTCTTATTTGGCCCGAGTTCATCGTCAATACAGCGGAACGCTGTTACTTCTGTAAAAAAAGGATGTATAAAACTTTTCTCGTCGAAATGGAAAAGGTGGGCTGTACAGCACTTCTTGATGGAACCAATGTTGATGATCTAAAAGACCAGCGGCCCGGTCTGCGGGCAATTCATGAGTTGTCGGTGAAGACCCCGTTGCTTGATGCCGGTCTCAACAAGGAAGAGATACGCACCTTGGCCCGTCAGTTTGAGCTGCTCAGTCATGATAAACCCTCAAACTCCTGTCTTGCCACTCGTTTTCCGCAAGGAACAGTAGTCAGCGAAGAGGGATTGTGTCTTGTTGAAAAATGTGAAGATTTTCTCCATAGTCGTGATTTTACAGGTTGCAGGGTACGTCCGAGTGAAAATGATGTAATTTTGGAAGTGAATGGCAAGGATATGGAGCGATTGGCGATATCATCTGTGCGAGTTGAAATTATTCACTTTCTTCAGTCTGCAGGATTTGTAAGAGTCTTGGTCGATCTAACGCCCCGAGCTTAGGGATGAATAGGATACTTTCTCTTTCTTATCGGAGATGAATTTACCGCTTGCTTCTGAACAGCTATTCAATTAAGATATTTTTGTTTTATAGTGTGTAAAAGCCCGACTATAAAGGGTTGTGGCAGTTCTTTTTTTCATTAAAAAAAGAATTGGTCGTCTTTTTTCTTTTGACAATTAATCAGCCTTTTATTAAAGCAATAAACGAGAGATAAAGGGGAACAGCAGAGTCTGTGTCCTGTTACGTAGAAAAACAGTTTTTTTCCGGGAGGGATTCATGAATAAGAAGGAATTGGTAGAGAACATTGCAGGTGCCGCAGACATTTCCAAAGCCGCATCAGAGAAAGCTCTTAATAGTACTCTTCAAGCCATTGCTGAAACCTTGAAAAAAGGTGATAAAGTAACACTGGTAGGTTTTGGTACTTTTTCTGTATCCAAACGCGAAGCCCGCAAAGGTAGAAACCCTCAGACCGGGAAAACTATCGACATTCCAGAGAAAAATGTTGCCAAGTTCAAAGCTGGTTCCAAACTTTCAGAAGCTATCAACTAACTCCCCTCTTTCCTTCTTCCTGTGTTGCCGGAAAATTCGGTTTGAGCGTGTGTTTTAAGTAATGTAACGGTCATGCAGGTTCAGTATAGATAGAGAAGTCTGAGAGTAGTAGCTGTTAAAAGCAGGTACAAGAGACAAAGCAAAAAACCCGATCCTTTTAGGATCGGGTTTTTTTATGTATTTCTAATAAGTTGGAAAACTCCTTGGCGCCAATTCCTGTTTACCTCCAGTAGTCTTTGCCCATCTGTTCAGAGATGAGGATCTCCTCCTCACGCTCAGCCAGGGCCTCTATTCGCTACCATTTTTTCATTTCGTTGTTCCTTGTGTTGCGTCCGGCACCAGACCGCCGGCGCGTCTCTTTTTCTCTTCCCTGGTTCGCTGCTGGACATTGATGTCAAAGCTACCACCGGTGAGCTCGGTTGTCTCCTTGGACCTGGTGGAAAAATCTTCGTCCACCCGTTTCTTGGCAGCAATGGCTTCCTTTAACAGGTCGAGCTGGCCAGGGGCAGGGCCTTGCCATTGTATACCGGCCCAGGCAGCCAGGTGCCTGGATGCGGCGGCCTATGATTAAAACCTCACGCAGACACCCAACATATATTTGATGGCATAAATCACTGGCAGGCCAGACACGGTGCGACTTATATACCCGCCAGGCCTCTGCTTCTTTATCTGAAAGGCCCAGTACATTCCTGGCAATCCGAGACTGCATGGTCGGTCCTGATCCGGCAAGGTTGGATTTTGTCAAAAAGACAGGATACCGTTGATTACGGTCGTAAGGTTAGCAGGAATCAGAATTCGTTGTTTGTGTAGTTGGATATATTTGACCTGATACTTCTCCAGACCAGGTTGGATAAAATCTGAGGAATTAATAGATAAACACTGATTTCTGCTTACCTGCCATTTCTTGATCTTTCCACTGGATTTCTCTTTCAAGTCTTTTCAGAATTACGTCCAAATTGGGTAAAAATACCCATATGAAAGTTTGCCTATCTATGGTTAGGTGAATGATGATTCATCTTCGAGTAAATATCAGGAATAGGATCTGTTGCCATGTGGCCGAATTTATGACCACAATTAGTGGAAAAGACGGTGTTTGTTATTGCCAATATGATGCAAAACATCCTCTTATTCATACTGATAGAAGTGCCAGTTAGAAGTACATGAAGTGGACAGGTGAAAAGCTTATACTATTACTTTTAAGGAGGATCTGGAAATGTTGAAACAACGTCGAATATTACTGCAAATTGGATGGATTCTGATTGTTAGTTTCGGTCTAATCCAATCGGCAACTGCGGGCGAAATGAATTGTAAGGATTTCGTCAGTAACTATGTATCGTGGGCAAAGGCGAAAATCGGAGTGAACCGTGTCGGTGCAAAAATGGTTGCCGTTAAAATACGCGAAACAAACCCCACGACATATCCCTGGGGGCACGGTTCTTATTCAGAGGGTGGGTTCGGCCTCCATGGCAACGAAATGGAAGGTCGTTTTGTAACTGTTTTTAGTGATAGAAAAGCACCTGGCGGGAAGTATCGATTTGATCCGGATAAGGCAGACATACAGGACGTCAAACTCTTTGAAGACGGGCGGGTACAAATAATGCTCAGAACGTGGGGGAATGCCACATTCTTTCTTGACAACGTAATGTGTACCGATGACGGATTTATCAATGGAATTCAAAGGGAAGCGAACGGCACTTCAATGGTCACTTTTATTCTTAGAAAGGAAGTCATCATGAAAGGCAGCGATACCTTTCGTGATTGGCCGTAATCCTTGAGCGACCGATATGGAATTTTTTTCATCCAGTCCCTAATTACCTCCCTTCTGCACAACACACCTATAAATAGCAACTATCATGCCTGTGCATATGTGGTGGTACCACCTGTGGTAATATACCACGGGTGGTAACGGCCCTCTTTTTTTCTCCCCGTTACTGGCGTACCCTTTTCCCATAGCGAGTTTCGTTTTGTCGTCAATTGTAACAATGGGGGACAGACCAGAATGGCGCTAGTTTAAGGTGTTCTGAATGGTTAATCATGCTGAAAACATGTATAAAAACTTACCTGCATGACAATATGGAATGCTTAAACTAGCGCCATTCGGGACAGACCACGATTAATTGAGTCGTAACGAGTTATTGCATGATTTAAACAGGCTTTTAAATTAAAAAAACGTGGTCTGTCTCCTGTTTTTCTAGTAACTGGATTAGATTGCCAATGGTTACCTCGTAACATATTGTTTTGTCAGGATTAGTGGGAAATGGTTATTTCCGCCTATTTAAATTGTCAGGTTTTTGTGATACAATATTTCTATTGTATTAAGATAAAGCCAAACCAGCCGTAAGGCTGGGACGGAAAGCTACGGATCTTCGATGATAGCCGAGCTACCTATAATAAGGTGGTTCGGCTTTTTTTTTTGCCCAACGTGGATATAAATTCAAATTCAGTATGTGATAAAAAAGATCAATAAAGGTTAGGTATCATCCAAGGGACAGAAAAGGAACGGAGTCCAAAAAAAGAGAAATTTTCCCAGATAGTTAGTAATGGGTGACACTCTTGACTCGAACCGTAGAGGTTATACGAAACAATGAAAAAACTACATATTACGATTCTGTTTGTCGGTCTTTTTGTTATCGCTGCTGGTGGTCTGGCTTGGGCCGTCAACAAGCTGTCTTCTCACGGCAGGGCAGTCTTCAGGTAAGCGATTGCCTTCCTGACTACATCTGCACTGCCATAATCAGAGAGCTCTTGAAAGATGATGCGCAGGGCCTGCAGCGGATCTTTGCATCGGTCTTCGGTGAAGTGAGGATCTTGAGAATAAAGCCTGATAGTTCGCCCGTTCCGACGCCCAAGGACTTTGATAAGAAAACTTTCGCCTAGGTGGTTTTTCATGGCATGCCATAACTGCCAAGTTTCGAGTCTTTTGGGCATTTACTTGATCTCCAAGACTGCTATCCTGTATCTATGGGAAAATATAGTTGCCAAAAACACCTGCCCCCTGCTAGGATTGCAAGTGCCAACAAACAAATCCATTTTTACGTTCAGAGAACGAACAAGGGGCCGGGGAATCTGAAATTATTGAGTCATTGCCGCGTTAGGCCAAATCTCGGCCTGATCCATCTTCACATCAGCAGCGATTTCCTTCCTCACTCGTTCCGTGTTCGACCCTTTTGTCAATTGGCAGGAAATAACCCGATACACGGTGGACATGGTAAATCCTTTTTTCTTGGCCCACTGCTCAACCAGCATGTTAGTGCGGTACATGAGCAAACCGATGATTTGTACTTTGGTCATTGGGTATGTCCTTAATGGTGTTTTTTGGTCTGAGGGTATAAATGCAGCCATACCTTTTTATTTTTGAAGCTAAACCAAGGTCGAACAACAAGAAGGCCGAAGGGTTGGCAGGAGCTATGGCCTATGATATGGGTGTTCTCAACCTCTGCCAGCGGGGCAAGAGATTCTGCAAGGTGCCGCCTTTCCGATCTCAAGTGGACGTTTGTAAAGGAACAAGTTGCTTTCGCGCCAACTCCAAAGCAGCTTCTTGAGTTGGAAACACTAGAAGGACTGCATTATCGGAAAGCTCAATCCTCTGGTATTGCGGTTCAGTTTTACGGCTGGCTTGAGAATTCACGTCCTGGTTTTTTTTCGTATCCATCACTATCTCCGCTTGAAGATGGGTAACTTTGTATCGTTCACGCAAGTATGTCAGTCAATATATGGGCTATAAATCAACTGTAAAACCATAAATATAGGCTATAATTGTTATGGGTCAGTCGCAATTAGCTAAAATCATAGTAGAAAGAATGATAGGGGTTGCTGGGGTGAAGAACCAAGTGCAACTTGCACAAGTTTTAGGTATCAAACAGCCATCTGTTTCCGGTGCGATTACTAAAGGAAAGATTCCTGATAAATGGTTTGAAATCATTGAGGAAAAATATGGAGTAACAAGGGAAGATCTCCTCAAACCGCCAACCAAAGAGACGGAGGCGCTTATCCAATCGTCTACTGGCAGCGGTATCTCAATCCAGGCCGGAAGAGATGCCAAAGAAAACATAGTTGAAGGTGGGGCAGGGGGCCTGTCCAAAGAGGAACAGGAACTCATCGATCTGATCCGTCAGTACGGCGGATCCAAGACCATCGAGAGCTTCAAAAAGCGACTCCTGAAAATAAAAAATCTACTTGAGGACAACTAAGTAAAGAACGACGATGCATGGAAGAGAAGAGGGTATGAGCCAGACGGCCTTTAAGACCAATTAGCTGTCCAGGCAGGTAATGACGTAAAAGAAAATATTTTCATCACAATGGTCGCAAATGATTTAGACAAGATCAGCGATTTTGACGGAGCTCTGAAATTCACAGCAGATGCACTCAAAGCAGCTTCAAAGCGCTACGACAGACAGATATTGAAAACACTATTATGGGATACCCTGTTTAAAATGTCACTTTTGGCCCTGGTCGCCATTTTCCTGATCATCTCCATCGGCCAACTGAGCATAAAACCAATTTTTTTATCTCCATTCCTGATGGTGTCATTGTCTCTACTGGTACTGTGCTTCGTAACACCCCTGCGCAAAGCCGCCCGCATGGAAGCCTGCATCAAACGCGAAATCGACGTCCACTTCGAAGTCTTAAGTATGCTCTACAAAGAAAAAATACTGGCAAAAATTAAAGGCCTAAGGTGATCGTTTTAAAGCAGTGGTGTTATCAAGTTTCTTGGATAACATGCATGAGTGAATGATATCAGGTTAGAAATAATGTTAACTAATTAATTATCGTCGGTTCGTACGTCGAGCCGGTGAAGATATCAAGAAACTGGATAATAACTTGTTATACCCAAAATGCTTAGCCGAAGTTTTTATTACGGAGTAAATCGATGCCTTTAAAATATAGAATAGTGCCGGCCCTAAAGATCGCATATGTAAGAGGTGCGGGAACAGTTACTGCAAATGAAATTATGATAGAAGGCGCAAAGATGTTAGCAGAAAACGAATGGGTCAATGGATATCACATTCTATGTGATTATAGAGAAATAACAGATTTTAATTTGATGATTGAAGATTTAAATAGAATCGTAAGTCAGGATCAGGAGAATGAACTGTTATTTGATCAAAGTAAATGCGCAATAGTCGCTGGTAGCGATTTTGTTTTTGGAATTTCGAGAATGTGGGAGACTCTTTCAGAATACACCAAAGTTAAGACAATGGTTTTTAAAAATATTAAAGATTCCCTATGCTGGCTTGGTATCGATGAGCATGTTTTTCAATCAATCAAGGAATTGCCATAACCAAAGCATTCACCAAACGGCAAGAAGCGCGGTAGCGCTGACTCGGGTAGTTTGGGTTGGCCGCTGGTGATGCTGGTCGTTTGGTTGAGAAGAGACATATGGATTCACATTCGATAAACCTTCGCCCAGCTAATTCCATGGAAGACGACGGTTTGGCCTTTGCCCGATACCTCGACGAAGCCGCCGAGGGATTCTTTCGCTTCATGCTCGGTCGTCGAGCCAGGCAGATAGTCGCCACAGCGTTTACTCAGCCGGACCACGATCTCTCACACCAAAACGTAACCTTCGCAGAACATGACAACGTTATCGTAGGGATGGTCTCCGGCTACACTGCCGAACAGCATCGCCGATTCACACGAGAATCACTCACGCGAGCTGCGGGCCGGTGGAATCTGCGGATGCGGATCGTGCTGGGGTTGTTCTCACCGCTCATGCGGATTATCGACTCGATCGCTGATAATGACTTCTATCTTCAGGCCATTGCTGTTGACGAGGAGTGGCGTGGCGTGGGCGTCGGTACCGTGTTGATGGATTCACTTGAACAGCAGGCCCATGCGAGTGGGTGTACTCGGTTGGCTCTTGATGTTTCAGAGAAAAACGAGAGTGCCCGTCGCTTCTACGAGCGTCGTGGAATGACCATAGAGTCGCAATGGCCGAAGTGTCTGAAGATACCAGCAATAAGGTTCTATCGAATGACCAAGATACTAGAATAGGAGAACAGCTGAACAAAGCGCTCCAGCAGACGCCGCTGCGCGTCGCGTGCTGAGCTTATCGTTCGGCAGCGCAGCGTGGATAACACAAATGGACAGAGAATCAAGTTACTTAATTTTAAGATGTTAGATTAGTGTTGAACTACTATGAAAGATAAAGAAAAAAATAGTGAACATCTCCTTGCTGAAATAAAATCTCTGCAAAAGAAACTGACCGAGTTGGAATCTTTTAAAAAAGATCAAATGCATATTGAACTGGAGCTTCAAAACTCAAAAGAAGTTCTTGAAATGATAATGAACAATATACCAAAGCAGGTATTTTGGAAGAACCGCGACCTAATATATATCGGGTGCAATCAGGCCTTTGCTGAAGTGACCGGTATGAGTGATCCCGCTGAGGTGATCGGAAAGACCGATTATGATTTTCACAGGGACTCGACACATGCGGACTCCTATAGAGAGTGGGACAAAAAGATAATGGATAATGGTGAACCAGTCCTTGATATAGAGGAACCCTATCATAATTCTGACGGAAGTGAAGGAACTGTCCTTACTAGCAAAGTTCCTCTTAGAGACAAAGATGGTAACGTGTTTGGGCTTCTAGGGATATGTACTGATATATCCGAACGGAAAAAGATGGAGCTTGAAAATAAATCTCTTATTCAAGAACTGAAAGATGCAATGTCGGAAGTAAAGACTCTTGGTGGCCTTCTTCCCATCTGCTCAAACTGTAAAAAGATCAGGGACGATAAGGGCTACTGGAAACAAATTGAATCATACATCACGGATCACTCTGATGCCGAATTTACTCACGGTATATGCCAGGACTGTGCCAAAATGCTCTATCCTGATTTTGTCGATGAGAATGGAAATATTTAGTATTTAAGGAGAAAGGGGACGGGTTTGTTATAATTCCTCGCCTCTAATAAATCAACCGGCAAAAATCGCCGAACCATCTAATTAACGCAGACCGCAAGCACGTTAGTTTGTTGGCTTTGCTTATTTGGGTGTTTACCGACAACATGACAACAGGGTCGGACCAAGTCAACATCTTGGTATTGTGGAATAAACTATTTGAGAACGGCCCTTCTTTGTGCTTAAAAACACTTTTTTAGTGGCGGAAACAGCACGCTAACCAAGAAATGCACCGG
>JAQYVF010000218.1 GCA_030145625.1 Desulfocapsa sp.
GACCAGGAAATCACCTTCATTTTGCTCTCCCCCATGATCAACACAGTCCTTTCCTTTGTCAGAGTACTCCTCCTCGCCCTGCTCATCACCGGGTTTCTACGTCAATGCCTTATTAACGGAAAAGGAAAATGGAAAGCAGCAGCTCCAAAGGTTGCACCGGTACTCCTCTTCCTTCTGCTTCCCACTATACTATTCTCTCACCCACACTCCGCAAGAGCTGAGGTACCGCCTCCCGAGCTCTTGCAGGAACTCCAGGAAAGATTGCTTGCTCCGCCGGAATGCGAAGATAACTGCGCCGCCATCAATTCCTCTTTCATCAAAATCGACAAGGATTTATTACAGATTGAACTCCGGGTAGACTCACTTATCCGAGGAGCCATTCCTCTTCCGGGAAAAGACAGACTCTTTGATCAAATCCTCCTTGATGGCCGACCGGCGAAAATCATTCGACTAAGCAAGCAAGGCTACACACTTATTCGTCTCGAACCTGGAAGCCATTTATTGGTACTGAAAAAAGATTTGCACGGAGCAAACGAACTCTCTCTCACCTTTCCCCTGGTACCTCATTATAGCCAGGCGGAATTAAGCGACTGGTCACTGAGTGGACTCCGTGAAAATGGAGCCCTGAACAAACAGATCACCCTGAGCAGGATCCAACCGGATACAACAGAACACACGAAAAACAAACAAAATCCAAACAGTGTCCACATCCCTGCCTTTGTGCAGGTGGAACGTACCCTTCATATAGGGCTGGAGTGGAGTGTAACCACCAGGGTAATTCGTCGCAGTCCCAATACTGTTATCACCCTTGACATCCCCCTTCTTCCCGGGGAACGAGTCACTACGGATTCATTACATATCAAAGAGGGCCAAGTCAGAATCAACATGGGACCTAACCAGCAGAGTTTCAGCTGGCATTCAGCCATGAGCCCAGTGGATTCCCTTACATTTTCAGCAACAGAAACCAGTTCCTGGACAGAGGTCTGGTTCCTTGATGTCAGCCCAATCTGGCATGTCCAGAGTGAAGGCTTCCCTGAAATCAATCAGACCAATCCTGCTGGAAAACGATATCCGGAGTATCATCCTTATCCAGGTGAATCCATACAGTTACGCATCAGTCGTCCCGAAGGCGTGGATGGTCCGACCATGACCATCACCAGAAGCCTAATGAAAATCAAACCTGGCCAACGAGCGTCAGATGTTTCTCTCTTCTTTTCCATAACCGCAAGTCGCGGCCTGCGTCACACTATCATCCTGCCTCCTGATATTGATCTGCAAAAAACAGTAATCAATGATCAGGAGCTCCCCCTACAACTGGAAAATAACAGACTTGTTATCCCTGTACAACCAGGCAAACAAGACATAGAAATCAACTGGCTCAGTGAACAGGATATCCCGATAAAACTGGTCACCCAAGCTGTAGATCTTGGAATAGAAAGCGTCAACTCATCCATTGAACTGACACTCCCCTCATCCCGCTGGATTCTCCTGGCAGGAGGACCACGCATGGGGCCGGCAGTCCTTTTCTGGGGTGAACTGCTGGTATTTATCCTCTTAGCCTTCTTACTCGGCCGTATCAAACTCACACCACTCTCGACGTTGCAGTGGCTGCTTCTCAGTCTGGGCTTGAGTCAGATTCCGGCACCACTGGCCGCTCTGGTGGTTATCTGGCTCCTTCTCCTGGGACTACGCAAAGAAAAAGGGAGCGAGATTACTCAAATCGTCACCTTCAATATCATCCAAGTATTCCTGATCCTGATAACATTTGCAGCACTTGCCGCCCTATTCTTTGCCATCCAGCAGGGCCTGCTCGGCCATCCGGACATGCAAATCGGAGGCAATGGTTCCAGTGGCCACACTCTACGCTGGTATCAAGACAGAAACCTTTCAATCCTGCCAACGGCCTGGGTCATCACCGTGCCGCTTCTTGTCTATCGTGTCAGCATGCTGCTCTGGGCCCTCTGGCTGGCCCTGGCCCTCCTCAAGTGGCTACGCTGGGGATGGGATTGCTTCAGTGACACCACAACCTGGAAACAAGCACTCCCTAAAAAGAAAGTCATACCAAAAAACAAAAAAAAGACAGCCCCCCCTGCCAGGTCTGCTCCGAAGAAGGTGGCAGCACCAGCAAACACTGCCCCAACCACTAAACAGGAGGCTGTAAAATCGACTCAACAGAAGACATCACAGCAAAGTGTCTCTAAAAAACCGCCAAAAGACACTAAATAATGCTTCATCCTTTACAAAGCTTTCCTGTTGAGCTACACTTATTGGCCATATGCACAAAACAACAACTATGTTTTTTCGACTAAGGGACAAACAGGATGCTGGATTGGATACTGGTTTACGTTGTTGTCTTTATTTTCGTCCTTCTTTTCCAGTAGATGGCCACATTTTTCAACCCATCTGAAAAAGAAGAGATAAGGAAACAACAGAGGAAAAAAACAGGGAAAAAGACTAGTGAAGGTCAGGCATGAAGGCCATTCCTGGCATATTGGGTGTAAATTTTAAATAGCACGAACCATTCCATATTTGAGATGAAGCGAATAGCCACCCCCTCTTCTCCTTCACGAACCACTTCTCCCTGTATATCGTCAAGGATCAGACGGCTGTGTTTTCCCTTAATGAGAATCTGGATGGAACAGAGTGTGCCA
>JAQYVF010000159.1 GCA_030145625.1 Desulfocapsa sp.
ATTGTCCTGTTCCTTATTCAATAGTAGCAGCAATCGGATTAACTTTTTTGCTTCATTGTCTTTACATCTTGTCTCATTTCTTACTTACAGAAAAATTAGAAATAGATTTCAATCGTAATCATTACTGCCCAAATATATTGGATGGCAATTCTTCTTCAATGACTTTCCATACCAGGAGTATCGACATGAAACAGAGCAATTTTTTATTCCAGTTATGTCATATCAATAGAGTTATTGATTCATTTTTGTTGAATTTTATTTCACTTGTAACATTTTGTCAGCCAGATGCATTTTGCAAAAAACAAAAAGGCGGACATCCTCTACTGCAAAGATGTCCGCCTAATGTTAAAACGGCATTTTCTCAACATACTGTTTTACGATGCTGCAATGCTATGTTTATAGCCGGCGACTTCTCCTGAGAGTAACAGAAAGATGCCTTGCTCCTTTGATGAACAATCTATCCCTCTGCAGCAAAAAGGTACCCTTTGTTCCTGACAGTCTTGATCATTTTCGGCATGTCGCTGAAAGGAGCCATCTTGGCACGAATTCTGGCAATATACATATCAACAGACCGATCATAGCCATTAAATTCAATGCCAAAGACATCCCTATAGAGATGCTCACGGTCTAAGGTGGTGCAGGCATTCTGGGCCAGATACCAGAGCAAATCAAACTCCCTGGAAGTAAAAGAGATCTCCTGTCCCAGATACGAAGCTCGACGCAAACCGCCGTTTATTTCCAATCCATTGAAAACCAGATTGGCTGGCAACATCCGTTTATCATTACGGCGAAAAAGAGCACGAATACGTGCCAGCATCAGAAGTGGATTGACAGGCTTGAGCAGAAGCTCATCAACACCCTGCTCATACAGCAGGACCTGCAGCATCTCATCTATATCAGCGATAAGCACTACCATCAGCCC
This sequence comes from Desulfocapsa sp., assembly GCA_030145625.1. GTDB lineage: Bacteria > Desulfobacterota > Desulfobulbia > Desulfobulbales > Desulfocapsaceae > Desulfocapsa. Next base: position 923 of record JAQYVF010000159.1, read on the forward strand.
GGTATAAATCGCACGAATCCGCGCATAGGCAGACAAATCATCCAGAGAGAATCGTTTGGGTTCAACAATGAACAAGTCCATGTCCTGTGCGATAAAACCTTCCGGGTACTCTTTGCTTCGCAACTGCAGCTTAACAGTGAATTTCTCCTGAACCAACGCATTGACCAAGGGACCGGATGCATTTTCATCATCTGTGAAAAATACAATTGACCTGCATGAATCATGAGTATGTGACATCATTTACATACTTCCTTTTCTGCTTCCAGAATAAAAAAACGACGTCAACATCCCAAGACCGACTAAAGGGTACCTTGAAAAATTAGAATTTTCGTTCAAAATCGAGACATGATGAAAAATTTACCACAGGCATATGTTTGATATTCCGTTGATAATTTTTTAATAATAACGAAGAGTTTGGGCGAAAAGGAAATTTTGCATGGTGGCCTAATGTTTATTCACAGGGAAAATCGACGACAGACAATAGTATGCCAGAGAGCATCAGTCTTGCTATTACAACGCTCTCTTGTTGTTATCGACCATACGACAAGTATTGTCTGTTAAGATACAGTAAAGTTTTGTAAAGTTTTGTATTGCAAGTAACCTCCCGGTTACTTGCAGGAAAACAGGACGAATCCGGAAGACATGAGACTTTTCTGCCAAAGGAAACACCACGGACCAGTTTCATCAGGAAGAACCTGAAGAATAACTGTCAAAGAAACTCGTCAGATAGGCTGCCTGAGAATCTAAACTGCTGACCAGAAGCTCCATGGCTGTAAACTGACTCTCCAATGTCTCCTGTCTCTTTTCCAGCCGACTCTCCATTGCCGTGATTCTATCATCGAGCCTGGAGAGTTGAGTTTCAATAGTACTTTCTTTGGTCGCAACAAATCCGGTGGAAGAATTAAGCTGGTTGTTCAGATAGTCATCCATCCGGGTCATGACGCCCCCATTATCATCACTCCCCATGAGCAGCTCTATGACGGAATCCGAATCATCCCCGTAGGCCTCTGCCAGCTTGTCGCTGTCAAAGGTTATTTCACCAGTCTCCCAGTCCGATTCAACGCCTAAGAAAGCAAGATTTGTCAGAGAATCTTTCAGATTACGCTGGACCATTTTCATTGAATTGCCCAGGGTCGAATCGGAGGCGTAAATAGTATCGATATATTCGTTGATACTGTTATACGCTGAAACCATTTCTGCCAATTGATCTGAAATAACACTCTCGGCATCGGATGATATGGAAACATTTTTCGCAGTTGAATCACTTTCCGCCAGCAGTATTATGGTTACACCCTTAATTGCCGTTGTTACAGTATTATCAGAGCTGTAGTAATCCACTCCGTCAATGACCAGATGGGCCTTGGTTCCCTCGACAGTGTGCCCGTCGACTGCTGTATCAATGGTAATACTTCCGGTTCCGCTTATCTCAATTTCCTCTCCCGCCGAATCAGCGGTCAGCAGCAGGCGATAACCGTCTTCTGTGCCGGTATTGGCAATCGAAGCACTCATGCCGAGTTCACTTTCCGTGATAAGGTCAACTAATTCCAACAAAGTAACGCCCTCATAACTGAGTGTCTCCTCGCCTATCTGCAGCTCACCGGTCAGGGTTGTTTCATCGGTATCTGCAAATCCTTCCGAACTGATGTCCTTTTGCTGTTGTGCCAGGCTGACGACCTCAATCGAATACGAACCCTCATCAGATAACAAACTGGTACTTATTGAAAAATACTCAGAACCGTTATTGGTAATTTCAAAAGAATTCAGATCAGTTTCGCTATTTAGCCCTATAACGGAGGAATAAAAACTGTCCAGAAGGGTATTGAATTCTGTATACACCTCCAGTTTGGATTCCAAATATACCTGTTCATCCTCCATGGTGGTGATAGGCGTGCGTTCGACCTCCATAATAGAGTCAACTATTGATGCTGTATCAACCCCGCTTGCTAGACCTGAGAATGTTACTGACATGATACACCTCCCCTTCCATACTATTTTTCTACTTCCTTAGATCATGAGAACCACTTCCTCTTGTTCTCATGTCGTCACAAAATAGATGAAATATTATGATGTTATCGTATCTTCTGTGGTTTTTTTGTCGTACCTCAGTAACCTAACGTGTCCCAGGTAACAACACGTAACAAACGACCGAAGCTCCCCCCACCTGATCCCAAGAGACGAAAATAAATACAGCACAAGGAGATGTTCTAATGAAAAAGAAAAGAAGAAAGTTTTCTAACGGATTTCCCAGAAATTCAACACAAACGACCCTAAAACAAAAACACTCACTTTCCGAAATAGTTAACAATCCAGTGTTTATTATTACCTTACTGAACCATTGGAAATGAGGGCATAAAAATGACTGTAACAACATTCCTAGCCCTATTTTTCCCCAATCACCTTCTGCAGTGTCTGTCCCAGCTCATCCAGATTAAACGGTTTGACCACCGAACCCACAAAACCATATCGTTTATAATTGGCCATGATGAGATCGTTCGAGTAGCCGGAAGAAACCAAAACCTTTGCTGCAGGATCTATCTTTAAGATTTCACCAACTGCCTCCTCTCCACCCATACCACCAGGAATAGTCAGATCCAGGATAACAGCATCTATAGGCCTTGCCTGCTCCTGTTGATCCCGATAAATCCGTACAGCTTCTTCTCCGTCAAGTGCCAAAAAGGCTTCATAACCAAGGTACTCCAACACCTGCTTGACAATACTGCGTACGACATCCTCATCATCCATGATCAGCACTCGGCCGGATCCTTGAAATGAGTTCTGTTCCTCCACAGTTCCAACAGCATTTTCCTCCTCAATAGCAGGGAGATAAAAGTTGAAAACAGTTCCTTTATCTATTACCGACTCCACGGTAATCAAGCCTTCATGCTTTGCCAGGATGGAATGGCAGATGGCAAGCCCGAGCCCACTGCCGCTCTCCTTGGTTGTAAAATAAGGATCAAAGATCCGTTCCAGGACCTTTTGCTGCATACCGATACCGCTGTCCCGGATATCGACACGAACATAATTCTGTTTTTTCAGGAGAGGAGGGAGTGAGGAATCGTGTTTATCCACATTTTGACAAACCAGATCTACCCTGCCACCCATGGCCATGGCCTGTTGCGCATTGATAATCAAGTTTTGGATAACCTGACTGATCTGCCCTGCATCGATCTCCACCCGCCACAGATCGTCATCGATGTGATAGTTGCAGGCGACATTACTGCCGCTCAAGACAAAATCAGCTGATTCTCTGATCAATTTATTCAGGGAGGCTGCCTGTCGTACAGGCTCTCCTCCTTTGGAGAAGGTGAGCAACTGCTGAGTCAGCCCCCTGGCCCGCAGAGAAGCCTTTTCAGCCTCCTCCACCAGAGGGAATGCTTTATGCTCCGGATCAAGATACTGCCCGGCCAAGCTGAGATTCCCCAGGATCGCTACCAGAATATTATTAAAATCATGGGCAATCCCTCCAGCCAGAACACCAACGGATTCCAGCTTCCTCACCTTGAGGAGTTCCTGTTCCCTTTTTTCTTCAACACTGACATCACGGAAAACCAGGACAGTACCAACAACCTGACCTCTCTGGTCACAAATCGGTGCTCCACTGTGAGCAACGATCCTGGCATCCTCTTCTCCCTGAACAAGAGTCCTCTTTTTACGTAAGTGCAGAACATCTCCATCACGCAGGATCTTTCTGATAGGATGTTCCTCTTCAACCATGTTCTCTTCATGGAGAAACCAGAGCACGTCTTCCGCCGGACGGCCAACAGCCTCTCGTTGTGAACAGCCAAGCAATTTCTCAGCCGCCCTGTTCACCAGTTCCACGTTCCCTTCCATATCCGTGGTGATAACCCCCTCACTAATAGAACGAAGAGTTACGGCCAATCGCTCCTTCTCCTCCAATAATTTTATCGACCCCCTCTTCTGTTCCGTGATATTGGTACCAATTTCCATCCGTACAATCCTGCCATCTACCCAGCGGATGGCCTGATCCCTAAGACCGTACCATTCTCCGTTCAAAGTATTCTGTAACTCCCATACATGCACTCCGGCAGGTTGTCCCTGCTCATCAAGAAGCAAGTGGTTCGTACAAAAAGGACAGGGACCGTCCTGCCCCTTTTGCAAGGTCTTGTAACAGATTTTGCCAACAACATCACCAAACAGCTCAGAACAGATACTGTTGCCGAAAAGGATTTCGTAGGTGTCCATATCTGCCACATAGACCAGGGAGTCCAGGCCATCAAGCACGGCCTGAAAACGTTCACCATCCTGTGAGACCATCAGATCACGACTGCTGATTGCCTCTTTGATGGTCTCAAATTCCTTGATCCCGGCAGTCATGGACAAAGACAACGGCAAGGCCTTACCCGGACTTGAATTTTCCAGGGCAGTCACCAGGGACCTGACTGGTTTTGAGAAAAATTGATCCACAACCAAGATCATCACCGACACGAGCAGCCCAAAAAACAGGAAGAGAAAAACAAAATGGTGCAGAACAGCCCGTACTGTTTTCGCATACAGCTCTTCCTGGGGAATCGCGTAATAGATACTCCAGTCAGCGGGTTCTAAAAAGGCTTCACTGAAGGCTATATATTTCTGGCCCTGATAAGAAAAAGAAAAGAGCCCCTCCGCATTCGGTTTGCTTCTTTCCTTCAGATCAAAGCCAAGATTATGTCTGCTTCTCACCAGTCGATAATCGGGATGATAGATGGTTCGTCCACTGGAGTTCAAGACAAAAAAAAGTTCTCCTGGAAAGAGAGACCCCGCCTCGAAATTGGCCATGATCGGAATGAGAATAGCAAGGCTGCGCTCAACCACCAACTGGTTTCCGTTTGCCAGAGGATAACGAAGAATAACCACCGACTGCTTATTAAGAAGGGACTGTTGATGAATGACATGCTCGTTGTTTTCCTCAGTATTAAGTATCATCCCACTGAAATCAAGTCCCTTGTATTCCCCGTACGGTTCTGAAATCTGCAGCACCGCCCCCTTGGCATTGAGCAGATAGAAGCTGTCACCAAAAGAATCCAAATACCCGGACAAAGCGAGTTCCGCCATGACCACATCCATAGAACTGCCACCAGCTCGGCTAATGATCCTTCTCACCAACTCATCAGTCTGATAGATAGTTCTGCCAACGAGGGCCCTGGCAAGCTTGATGCGGGAGGCCATAACAACCGTATATTCTTCCCTTGTTTCCCGGTATTCGTCCCATCCACCAAGAATAGAGACAACGAAAAAACCTGCCAGAGCCCCCA